>JABDMQ010000166.1 GCA_013001365.1 Flavobacteriaceae bacterium | reverse complement strand
CCTCAAGACATCAAGGATCTTTACAAGACTGTTTGGGAAATGAGCATGAAAGACATCATCGATATGTCACGACATAGAGGATACTTCATTGATCAATCACAATCCCTTAATCTGTTCTTGGAAGGTGCTACTATGGCAAAACTGACATCTATGCATTTTTATGCTTGGAAGAGCGGATTGAAAACAGGTATGTATTACCTGCGAACCAAGAGTGCTGTCGACGCTATAAAGTTCACTCTCGATAATAAAAAGAAAGAAGAGCCTGTGGCAGAAGTTGCCGAGGTGATTGAAACCACTGAAACAGAAAAGGTGGTTGCAAAACGCAAGCAAAAAGCGACCAAGACAGCAGAGAAGTTTGCAGAGAAAACTGCTCCAAAGCCAGAGATCGAACCCATGTCAGCTGAAGAAATGAAAGCGCTTATAGCGCAGTCAAAGGAAGCTGAAGGCGATGACTGCTTAATGTGTGGATCATAATTACGTTTAAGTGTTAATAAAAAAAGCATCTCGAAAGAGATGCTTTTTTTGTTATTTGTTCAGGATGTCGGTTCCCAGATACTTGTCATCTTTGTTATAATACCAAGCCCGAGTTTTTGGCATTTTAATGCCATTCACGATTTCCTCATCAGAGAGTAAGATATATTCACCACTTTCGAGGTTCATCTTTCCAGAATCATCTGTTTTATAAAACTGGTAGACTTCCATGGCATAGGTTTTCGGATTGAAATAGAAATACCATATATCGCTGCCTACTGCCTCTTCATAAGTGACCTTGAGAACTAAATAGTCGATATTCTTGAAGGTTTTGCGCTCCACGGTTTCATGAACCTTTGTGCCTGGGTCCTTTAATTTCATTGGCAATCCGTAGAGATAGGTATAATAGTTCTTATACATATTCGCGCGCTCACAACTTAATCGGTTTGTTTTTAATTGGCCTTCGGATAAATTAGACAGACCGTTTAGTCTAATCTTGCACTCGCTCTTGTTCAATTCATATTCGGTTGTAACCGTATCGCGTGTAGCTTTAACTGAGAAATATTCAGCAGGCAGATCGATCCTTATTTCACTCTCTCGACCCGAACTGTTTGGCGTCTCCATGGTGACCTTGAATTCCCCTTTGAAAGTGGGCCAATTACTATTTGGATCGTGATAGGAGATGGCCTTGTCCAGTAATTCTTTTCCTGAAAGTGTTTGCGATGACAGAGGTAAGGAAAGTGATAATAATACGAGAATCAAGTATTTCATAATTGCGAATATGGATTGCTTACTAATATAATCCATTTTTGTTTTAAAGGAGTATGGTATATTTGATTAGGTGTTATGAAACCAACTAATAACCTTAAGGAAGTCGCAATTGTTTTCTTTAAACTCGGCTGTTTTGCATTTGGCGGTCCCGCTGCACATATTGCTATGATGGAAGATGAGGTCGTGACCAAACGCGAATGGATGACGCGTGACTATTTCTTGGACCTAATAGGCGCCACGAACTTGATACCTGGTCCTAACTCAACCGAAATGACCATGCATTGCGGTTACGAAAGAGCAGGTAAAACTGGACTATTCGTAGCGGGCATTTGCTTTATTTTCCCGGCTATCGTAATTACAGGGTTTTTAGCATGGTTATATGTGGAGTATGGTGAATTACCAGAGGTAGCGCCTTTTATTTTCGGAATCAAGCCTGCGGTTCTTGCAATCATTGCTTCTGCAATTCTGAAGTTAGGAAGAAAGGCCATAAAGGGTTGGGAGATTGCCGTACTAGGAATTTTGGTTTTTCTGGCAAGTGTTTCTGGTGTTAATGAGATATTAGCCTTGTTAGGTGCTGGATTAATAGGTATGGTGTACTTTCAAATAAAAACAAACCTATCGAATGATGTAAAATCGATTTCTCCTTTAATCTTGCTTTCTGGCAGCGTGCTTTCAACAGTAATAAAAGTAACAACTCAAAAAGTATTCTGGACCTTTTTGAAGGTAGGCGCAGTGCTTTATGGAAGTGGTTATGTCCTCTTTGCTTATCTCGATACCGAATTGGTCGGTCGTGGCTGGTTAACAAGACCAGAGCTCATAGATGCAATAGCAGTTGGTCAATTCACTCCTGGGCCAGTTTTGTCAACAGCTACCTTCATTGGATATCAGCTCACAGGATTTTGGGGCGCCATAGCAGCTACGACAGGAATCTTCTTGCCATCATTCCTTTTTGTTTTGATCTTGAATCCATTCATTCCAAGAATGAGGCAATCCAAGATCTTACGTTACTTTCTTGATTCGGTCAATATTGCTGCTGTTGCCGTTATGTTGGCAGTTCTGTATGTAATGACCATCGACACCCTAACGAATTGGAAAGCCATCTTGATTACCATAATATGTGCCTATTTAACCTTTTGGACCAGAATAAGTGTCATATGGACGGTGATCATTGGTGCTGTATTGGGTTTTGTTCTTAACTTCATTGTCTTCTAAGTAATGGAATCATGAATTCTAGTTTTTTATTGATCATGGTTTGGGATTTATAATATTATTTCGATAATTTCAACAAGTTTTATCTTAGTCGACAATTATTATATGGAATACGGTTTTTCTAATATTCTACAGTTACTTGGGGCGCTCGGTTTGTTCCTTTTTGGCATGAAGGTCATGAGCGATGCGCTTTTGAGACTGGCCGGAAACAAGATGCGAACCATCCTGGCAACAATGACCTCAAATAGGGTATTAGGTATTTCGACAGGATTCCTCATTACTTCTGTTATACAATCTTCTTCGGCAACTACGCTGATGGTCGTAAGTTTTTCAAATGCATCACTTTTAACTCTTACGGAGGCTATTAGTGTGATTATGGGTGCCAATATAGGTACGACTATTACAGCATGGCTTATCACTATTCTCGGATTCAAGGTAAGTATGAGTGCCATTGCTCTGCCTTTGGTGGGTCTTGGTTTTGCACTTACTTTCGGAAAAAAGGAGCACCTGAAGAATTGGGGTGAATTCATTATTGGCTTTGCAATCTTGTTCATAGGTATCCAATTCCTAAAGGAGGCCATGCCCGATATCAATGAAAACCCTGGCATCCTTGAGTTTCTAAAACGATATACGGATCTTGGTTTTTGGTCTGTGTTGCTGTTCTTGATGATAGGCACCATACTTACTGTAGT
>JABDMQ010000319.1 GCA_013001365.1 Flavobacteriaceae bacterium | reverse complement strand
AAGCCGAGAAACAAGCTGCTGCCGATGCGGCGCAAGCAGAAGCGGATGCCATTCAAGCCGAGATCGACGCGCTACCAGGTTGGAGAAAAGGAGCGTTTGGTACCATTGGAGGAAGTATTTCCAATTTCAGTAATTGGTATGCACAAGGTGCCCCTAACAATTCTTCAGGTAATATTGGATTTACCTTGAATGCATTTGCGAATAACCTTCAGGAAAAATTCTTCTGGAGAAATGCTGCTAATCTGAACTTGAACTGGGTAAAGCTGGACAACAAGGATATTAGCACAGATAGTAATAAATTCGAGCCATCAACAGATGTCTTCAACATTTCATCTTTATATGGAAGAAAATTGAGTGATAAATGGGCTGTTTCTGTTCTAGGTGAATATAGAACAACATTCCTTGACAACTTCAATAATCCTGGTTATCTAGATATCGGTACAGGTTTTACTTGGACGCCAATTACTGACCTTGTTGTGGCCATTCACCCGTTGAACTACAATATTGTTTTTGCGGATAACGACGCAGTCTTTCAATCTTCTTTAGGTGCTAAGATCTTTGCTGACTATACGCGACAGTTTGGTGCTATTAATTTCAAGACAAATCTATCGATGTTCCAAAGCTACAAGAGCTCAGACCTGTCTAACTGGACATGGACAAATTCTTTTGGATATACCCTTTGGAAAATGATCGGTGTTGGTTTTGACTTTGGACTAAGAAGCAATAAGCAAGAAGCTTTGAACTACTTGCAAACAGCTGCTCCAACTCCAGATCCAATGGCAACTTTTGGTACATTGGACAACAAATTACAAACGTATTGGACCTTAGGATTGAGTTATTCATTCTAAGTGATGCAAGCAATAAATAAAAAACGCCCTCGGTGAGGGCGTTTTTTTATGCCATGTTCTCATCATAATCGGGATAAAGGAAATTGTTATAAGGGAACCTTGAGATATGGATTTTCCTGACCTCTTGGTATACTAATTTCCTGAATTCCTCTAGATTGTCCTTGTTCAAGGCAGAAATGAACAAGGCATTTCCTTCAATTCTGGCCATCCAGGTTTTCTTCCATTCATCCAGCGTATTATGAGAATTGGTCCTTACAGTAACAAGATCATCCTCATCCAATGTCTCAGGCTTATAAGCATCTATTTTATTGAATACCATTATTGTGGGCTTGTCTGAACATTCTATATCCTGTAAAATGTTGTTCACGGATTCTATATGCTCTTCAAAATTTGGATGAGAAATATCCACAACATGGAGTAAAAGGTCCGCTTCCCTAACCTCATCCAAAGTACTTTTAAAAGATTCGATCAACTGCGTTGGTAGTTTCCTTATAAAACCTACTGTATCACTCATCAAGAAAGGAAGGTTCTTAATAACAACTTTCCGAACTGTCGTATCCAGAGTGGCAAAAAGCTTGTTTTCGGCAAAGACCTCGCTTTTGCTTATCACATTCATGAGTGTGGACTTACCAACATTTGTATACCCAACTAGCGCTACTCGAACCAATTGTCCACGATTGCCACGTTGCACTGCCATTTGCTTGTCAATTTTGGCAATTTTTTTCTTCAGAAGTGCAATCTTATCCCTTACAATACGCCTATCGGTCTCTATTTCTGTTTCACCTGGACCACGCATGCCGATACCTCCTTTTTGTCTTTCAAGGTGTGTCCACATGCCTTTCAATCTAGGTAAGAGGTATTCACATTGTGCCAATTCTACTTGAGTACGGGCATAACTTGTTTGTGCTCTTTGAGCAAAAATATCAAGAATCAGATTTGTCCTGTCAAGCACCTTACAATTGAGGATCTTACTTATGTTTCGTTCCTGAGCAGGAGAGAGTTCATCATCAAAAATTGCAGTGCCTATATCATGGGTTTTAATGAAAGCTTGAACCTCTTCCATTTTACCGGATCCAATGAACGTCTTTGGATTGGGAATGTTCATCTTCTGGGTAAACCGCTTAACCACTTCCCCACCTGCAGTATAGGTCAAGAACTCAAGTTCATCAAGATACTCTTTGGACATTTCTTCATTCTGGTCTTGCGTGATGATGCCAATCAAAACTGCTTTTTCGTGCTCTATGTCTTTCTTTTCCAGCATATAGTAGTAAAGCGGTAAAGTTACGGAAATGAATAGTTTTGATTTTAGTATTTTAGGCTTTTAATCAAGTATTGAATGAACTTGCCTTTTTTCAAGAAATCAAAGAAAGATCCAAATATTTTCACAGTGGCATTCTACAATGTTGAAAACCTTTTCGACACACATGATGATATCTTGACCAATGATGACGATTTCTTGCCTAAAGCAGAAAAGCGTTGGACCAAAAAAAGGTACAAGAAGAAGCTTTATAAGTTAGCTACCGCGATTTCCCAAATCGGGAAAAAACGGACTGGAACAGCACCTGCACTTGTTGGTCTCGCAGAAGTAGAGAACAAAAGGGTTCTTGAAGATTTAGTTGATACTGGTCGATTGAAGGAACATGGTTTTGATTACGTGCATTATGATTCGCCGGATGAAAGAGGTATAGATGTTGCCCTCATTTATAAAAGAGATGAATTCAAGGAAATCAGCTCACGTTCGATTTCGATTGATATTACTGTCGATCCAGAATTGCCTGATTTTACAAGGGATATACTTGTGGTTGAAGGAGAGCTTCTTGGTGAACCGATAAACATAATAGTCAATCATTGGTCCTCAAGAAGAGAAGGAGTAAAAGAAACGGAACATAAACGAGTAACTGCATCTAATAAGGTAATGGAATTGGTAAATGACATTAGATTGAAGGAGCCAGACTCTAAGATCATTGTTATGGGAGATTTCAATGATGACCCGAGTAGTAAAAGTGTTCAGCAACTTACCAATAAGCTCGACCTTTTCAATCCAATGGAAACGCTTTTGTCTTATACTAGAGGAACCTTGAATCATAAATTCCAATGGAATATTTTCGATCAGATCTTGATAACCACCAATTTCTTTGAAACCGAAACCGGAGCTTTCAAATTCTCAAAGGCAGATATCTATGATAAGGATTTCCTAAGACAATATAAAGGCAAGTACAAAGGGCATCCCTTCAGGACCTATGTTGGCAGGAAATACAAAGGTGGATATAGCGATCATTTTCCTGTCTTCATTCAATTGAAGAAGTTGCGAAGTTAAAACGCATTCGATAACACAACAGATAAAGCCACACAAGCAATAGGAAGCAACATCAATAGCCAGATCGAATGCTTTTTTGTTTTTCTGTTACTCATTTTCGCATTCATTACATTTCGTCTCTTGCCCGAATATTGCATCCAATTCTTGAAATAGATGATAACTGATAATAAAAAGAACAATGCCCATGCTTTATCAGAACTCATTGTACTCACATTCATTTGACTGAAGAATACAGAAAAGAAGACGCCGAACAGAAGCAACAAAGATATTTGTAACAAACTTATATACGCAATGGCCAGCTTACTTGCAATTTTCTTATGGTTCTTCTTGAAATGCTGGAACACTGTGAAGAAGAACTGGTCGGATATTGTCATGGCTTTCTATATACAAACAAAACCTGCCAATAATGTATCAGCAGGTTTTATCTCTTGATTTTCAATGATCATCATGGTGTATAGTCAATACTAATTTCATCAAGTTCAAATGTACCATCGAAAGTAGCTTGTCCACTTCCTGTATATTTAAAGGCTATATGGATTGTTCCACTTCCACAGGAAAGGTCAACATTTCCAGAGTCGAACCATGCACCAAAGAAATCACTGTCTTGTACTATATATGCGGCAGGTAATACGCCCCAAGTTGCTGAAGTGATATTGGCCTCCGTTCCATCCCAATCGTTCGAGAACAACAACTCTAATTCACTACCATCAGAGAAACTATTTGACGTTTGGAAAACAAGTGTCTCGCCATCTTGTGCATCTAGATCGATAGCAGGCGTAATTAACCAAGCAATGGAGCTTGCATCCCCAGAATTGAATGAACCAACTCTTGCAGACCTACCCAACGATGAATTCGTTCCTCCCGAAGTATACGCTTCCCAACCTTCTGTACCTGCTTCAATATAATTGGTCCAGCCATTACCTGAAATCAAGACATTGTTTACCTGACTTTCAAAATCTTCGCTAAAGAGGTTCGTTGTCCCTTGCGCAGAAGCTGTACCACAATCAAGCTCGATCGGGTCACAGCGATCTGTATTCACAAAGTTAACATCTGCTACAGAATTAATAACGAATACATTGAAATCGTCGCCAAAATCCCTGGACATGATTCCTTGAATAGAACCTCTTCCTTGAGCCACTTGAACTGATTTAAAATCAGCAAACGTACTGGTTTGCAAAAGCATGGATGAGTTATCATCGCAGCTTTCAATAATCCTAAAGCCATCAAATTCATCCGATGGCTCTCCTGCATATGTCAAGCTCAATTCATTCCTATTTATCTGTGCATTATCAAATTGAATGAATGTATTAAGGTCCTGCTCTGTAAGGTCCCCAATGGCAACTACTTTAGGAGTTATTGTTGCAACCTCTCCGCCTCTAAGGATAATATCCCTGTATTCAAATTCTTGTATTTGCTCTACTTGGCTTCCTTCTCCTTTTGCAACCGTCAATATACCATTTGCGGTTCCTATGGTCAATCCATTTAGTTTTACAAAAACCTTCCTACCAAATTCATAGGTGTCAGAAAGACTGCTGACATTTACAGCTAGTCTTAAACCTAATCGTGGATCATCCATCGAATCGCTGTCATCTGTTTTGTTCTGTATGATGAGTTCTTCAAAAAAGTTGCCTGATTGGTCACTTGATACAACGTAACCAACTAAATAGAGGTCTTCATCATCTTCAATTATTGCAGTTGCGTCGCCATCGGCATTAGCTTGAGCTAGCCTTGAGTAAATGGCTTGAAAGGATGTTTGCTGGCCAGTAAGTACAGGATCTTCGGTACCTGAAGGACTTGGTGTTGCATAATCATCGTCGTTCACACATGATGCCACGAATAATGCAAGTACTGCAATACTTAAATAGGATAGTATGTTATTAGTTTTCATTTTCAATAATATTATGTTTTTCATAGTTCTTGTTAGAATCTGAAGTATAGATTAACGAAATAATTTGTTCCTCTTCCATACCAATATCTAGACCCAAACACAGGTCTGTTCAATGCTTGGTCATCTCTTAATTCACGATAACCTGAGAATCGGCCCTGTTCAAAGCCGCCTGTTTTATACTCTTTATCCAATAGGTTTCCTACACTTGCAAAAAACCCAACAAAATAGTCTCCTATCTTCCAGGATTTACCACCTATTAGATTAACGACCATATATTCATCAAATTCTTCTTGTCTCAATAATTCCCTTGCCAATGATTCATCATAATCATTGTAAGGTAGACCATCAACATCCGAATAGAAGTTGCTGGTTCTTCTAAGCGGACTGACATCTACATAGGTATTGGTAAAGAAGTTAGTTGTTGCGCCAACCCACCAATAATCAGGATCACGATATTCGAATCCTACAGAATACGCTCGTTGCGGCCCTGAGGCAATTCTGTAATCCTTTAAAAAAGATTTACCTACATAAAAATTATTGAACCTGTCTGATGAAATATAAAGGTCTGGATCATTATCATATGTATATTGTCCTATCGAGGCAGCTCCTTTCAATTTAATTGTTGGTGTCACTTGAGCCTCAATGCCTAATTCCGCTCCTATATGTTTCTTATCGATCCCTTGTAAGATCTCTTGAATAAACTCTCCAGTATCGTCTCCCGATTCTTGCGTCCCAGTTGCAGCTATTACACTTCCAATATCCTCCGTAAAGAAAAACGATATTTCATTGGCATCTTCGATCTTGGTATAAAAGCCCGTTAATTTCGCTTTTAAAATAGGAGACCTGAAAATATAACTTCCATCAAGTGCTGTGATTTTTTCCTCGCTTATATTCGGAACAATGTTATGATTGGACCTTGAATTTGAGTAGGAATTGCGAATTGAAGGCGCTCTAGTTATATATCCAGCATTTAAATCGACAAGATGCTTCCCGGTAATCTTATAAGTAAGTCCTCCTTTTGCACCAAAACCAGAAAATGAAAGTTCCCTTCCTTTACCAACCGAATTGTCCTTGAATAACTCATTTTGATACAGTCCTTCCCTCTGGTACTTTGTACTTGTTACATTAGCAGAAAGGTAAAAATCAAATTTATTGTACTTGAACTGCGCTTGAGCATAACCGCTTAAGACATCAGCATTTATATTATAGTTATAACTGAACCTATCGCCCTGCAATGCTACTCTATTGGGATTCAACAGGTCATTCTGGGTGCCTTCGAAACCATCAACATTCAAATACCCCGTTCCTCCAAGAAGATC
>JABDMQ010000309.1 GCA_013001365.1 Flavobacteriaceae bacterium | reverse complement strand
TGGTCTTGGTGGTACCTTAACCATACGTTTTACAGACAATGCCCTGGTTGATGTGAATGGTCCCGATCTTTACCTATTCGAGATCGGACAATTAGAGCCAACAGAACTGGAAATCTCTAAAGACGGTAAAACCTGGATCAAGGTTGGCAAGATTGATGGTGGTGTTGCCGAAGTTGATATCGCCCCTTTTGTAAATCAGGGCGAACTCTATTACTATGTGCGTTTAAAAGACCTAAAAATGGACAGTGGCATACCAGGTGCCGATGTTGATGCCATTGCAGCCATAGGCGCAGCTATGCGCTTGAATCTGGACAGCAAGGTCCTTTTCGATACAGGAAAATCCCAGCTAAAACCCGAAGGTATAGAAGCCTTAAAGGAACTGGCAAAAAGCATTGAAGTTTTAAAAAGAGGTAATGTCATTGTGGAAGGCCATACGGACGATGTTGGCAGCACGGATACCAACAAGAAACTATCTCTAGCGCGTGCAAAAAGTGTTTCTGCCGAATTGAAAAAATTAATACCGAGTACCAACTTTATTTGGAAGGAGCGCGGTTTCGGAGAAGATAAACCCTTAGTGAAAAATGACACTGAAGAAAACAAGGCAAAAAACAGACGCGTTGAAGTTTTGGTATTGCCAAATTGAATTCTAATAAAATCATAAATCATGAAAAATCAAATTATACTTCTCGCAGCCCTATTAATCACACTCACCAGCCTGGCCCAACAAGGCATTAATTACAAGGCCGTTATTAAAGATAGTAATGGGGATTTAATTATTAATCAATCTATCGAAGTCCGTTTTATCATTTCGAAGAGTGGCAGCAGTAACATATATATTGAAGACCATCCAGTAACAACAGATGCAAACGGCTTGATTATCTTGAATATTGGAGAAAGCACTGATGTTCCATTAGGAGATTTTAACACTATAGATTGGGCGGCAGACGAATATGAATTACAGATTGGTTTAGACCTTGAACTGAACGGCACCTTTGTTTATTTTGACCAAACACCCTTTAAAATGGTGCCTTATGCATTACAAGCAAAAAAAGCTGAAGTCGCCACAACGGCGGAAAGTGCTAATTTTCAAACTATAAATAACATAACTAACAATAGCCCTGGAGATCTAGCTCTAGATGATTTTGTTTTTGGCAGTACAGACTTAGATGATAACACTAATCCTTCGCATGATATTCGCATGTTCTTTGACAAAAGTAAGGCATCATTTAGGGCAGGACGCGCCATTGATAATGAATGGGATGGCGACAATGTTGGTAACCGCTCTGTCGCTTTTGGCCTGAATACCATTGCATCTGGAACCTATTCTATGGCAATAGGAAATAGGACGAAGGCTGAGGCCATGGGCTCGACTGCTTTTGGTGCTTATAATGTTGGTGGAGGAAGCGCTAATTCTTGGGTGGATACAGACCCTCTATTTGAAATCGGGAATGGAACAGCAACCATTAACACAGAAACTCGCAACAACGCATTGACAGTGCTTAAAAATGGTAATGTTGGTATCGGCTTTGAATCAGAAAACCCCACACAAGCATTAGATGTTGTGGGCAAGATAAAAGTCGCAAACGACTTTGCTGCACCAACGCCAGGTACCATACGATTCAATGAAAGCAATCAAGCTTTTGAAGGATACACAGACAATGTCGGTTGGGTAACTCTTGGCACTAAAAAACCTGAAAAAACCATTGTGATTCCTGCATCTGAATTTGTCGAAACTTATACAGGTCCTGGAGGAGGGTCAAATTGGTCAAGACAGATAAGATACTTCAGTGGGATCGTAGCCTTGACATCTGGAACAGCTCCGTATAGATATATATTAGCACCAGTTATATTACCTACAAACTCTACTATTCTTTCTATATCCTATGTGTTTGAAGATGCACATTCTAACAGTGATCTGACTTTTACCTTTGATAAACACTGTGGTGATACAACGAGTGAGACTTACACAGCAGTTAATGTCCATGCTGTATCCGGACTTGACGGTACCAATTTATTTCGGTATGATTATTCTCTTAATGAAATTATCGATTTTGGTTGCCAATATTCTATTACAGCAAGTACTGATAATGGTTGGTTTGATTCACCAGATTACCTAACTGTGCATAAAATCTATATAACTTATAAAGAAGATTAGGAAATGAAATGGTAAATTTCGAAGCCTTGGCTTCGATTTTTGCCTATTACTTATCATTATTTTTGTTGGCTGCTTTATTACCCGTATAAATAGCTATAAATATTGCTACGGCAATTGCAACCCATACTCCTATGTTCATAACACTTGTGTTTTAGTTTTTAATTCTGCCTCGTACAAATGAGTCAAATGCAAGTATCATTTATCTAGGCCAACATTTACCTGTTGATAATTGGTTTATATCCTGTTATATAACATGTCTTAAATTACGCATATTTTACCTAAGTTTCGCTTTAATTAACCTTAACACGAAACTATGGTAGTCTCGAGAAAAGAAATAACATTCATAATAACAATGGCATAGCTTTTATGCGTCTCAACTGGGTATGCACAAGGCAATACTGCCATATTGCCAGACAGCACCTCACAAGCTCAAAGCAATTGGAAATTCGGCATGGGCTTCGGGCTTAATTTTGTTGGTGGTACCAACATTAGTTTAGCGCCTACCCTATTGTACAATGTTAGCGAGAAAGTGACTTTCGGCGTTGGTCTGCAATACAATTATGCAGCCATTAAAGACCTCAGGAAAACTACTACCATTGGTGGTAACTTAACGACCTTTTATAGTCCAACAAAAAAGATTATTACCCTACTGGAGTTTGCAGAGCTTAATGTAACCTCCAAGAACGAAACCCCAACTGGGGAAGTGAAAGATAGTTTCTGGGAAGCTGCTTTATTTATCGGTGCTGGAATTAATGTTACCAACAAAATAACCATTGGTGCCAAATACAATATGCTCTATAAAGAGGACGAGAGTGTGTATACAACACCCGTTATCCCTTTCGTGAATATTTCTTTTTAAGTAATTTACTTTAATGAGGAGTGGTTGCCTTGATTTCTGCTTCAAATAAGTTGGCAAAATGCTTGAGGAGTTTTTCCTTCACTTCTTCTTCATTAACCGTTTGTTTGCCTAGCTCTACATTCAATGAGGTCACCGCTTTGCCCTTGATACCGCAAGGGATCATCAGGTCGAAATAGCCCAAATTGGCATTCACGTTCAATGCAAATCCATGCATGGTCACCCAACGGCTGGCTCTTACGCCCATAGCACAGATCTTACGTGCAAATGGCGTGCCTACATCAATCCAAACGCCCGTTTCGCCAGGGCTGCGTTCAGCTTTCAATCCGTATTCGGCCAAGGTAAGGATGATCATCTCTTCCAAGAACCTCAAGTATTTATGTATGTCGGTAAAGAAATTGTCCAAGTCTAAGATCGGGTAGCCCACGATCTGTCCGGGTCCGTGATAGGTAATATCGCCACCGCGATTCACTTTATAAAACACCGCGTTTTTTGCTTTTAGCTGTGCTTCGTCAACCAACAAATTGGAGATATCGCCGCTTTTTCCCAAAGTATATACATGTGGATGCTCAACGAACAGGAAATGATTATCGGTCTCCAGACCGGCTTCTTCCCTCCTATTCTTGATCTTGGTATCTACAATGGCCTTGAACAGGGACTCTTGGAAATCCCATGTCTCCTTGTAATCTCTTAGGCCTAGGTCTTGCACGGCTACGGTCTTGTTCATAGAGTGCAAATTTACGATTTTCTTATGTTACCTACGTTCGTCAGTTCGAGCACTTCGACTACGCTCAGTATGACAGCTCGACAAAACAGGGAATTCGGGTTTTAAGGATTGAGTAAGTAACTGCCTACTGCAACTGAAAGCTGCCAACTAAATATTATCTCTCAGGATTGTTAAGGATGATAAGTGCTGCAATAACGCCTGGAATCCAACCGCAAAGCCATAGGATAAATACGATCAGGATAGAACCACAGCCTTTATCAAGTACGGCCAGTGGTGGGCAAATAATAGAAAGTAGGACTCTCCAGAAACTCATAGTAATTTTCGTTTTATTGATGATGTAACTATTGGACGTAAATCCATTATAATTGTTACAACTGCTTTTGATACAGGTGTTTACTTTTAATATAAATTATAGTAGATTCGTATCATGAAATATTGGTTGACGATACTCACAGTTTTGCTTTTTTGCAATACAAATGCCCAATACTCCTTTTCTGGCAATGTGGATAATCAACGTTGGCAGAACACGGTTTACCTCTCCTTGGTCGAAGATTACAGAAAGCTTTCCGGCCTGTACTCAGAACAGGTCATTGCCAAGACAACAGCCGATAGTCTTGGTTTCTTTGAGTTTACGGGGAATCAATTGGAGAATGCGCATAGGATGTATCGCATACATGTAGATAACTGCAATGGCTCAGAACCTGAGTCCAATCATTTTGGTGGGCATTGTCCGGATAGTAAAGAAATCGTTTTCATCGCCAAGAACACCGATACCATAAACTTCCCTTTTTCGTTCGATGCCCAAATGTTCTGTGATATCGTGGCCAATAACCAGAAGTCTCTCGCCATCATGAAAATCGATTCGCTTAAGGAAGACATGCGATTTGCTTACACTGAAATAAGAAGCGAAGCCAGCCG
>JABDMQ010000280.1 GCA_013001365.1 Flavobacteriaceae bacterium | reverse complement strand
GTTTTATAAATCGAATAATGTCTGAATCTACATTCTTCGTCTTCGGTCGAATCTCATAATACAGATTGGGACGATTAAATGATGCCTTGAAGGTTTTAGCATCTGTTATTGCCAAATTCTTGAGAATGTCTTCTTGAACCTTAGGTGTTGCAGTTGCTGTAAGTCCTATAATTGGGATGTCATCACCAATTCTTTGGGAGATCTTTCTCAAATTTCGATATTCCGGTCTAAAATCATGTCCCCATTCACTTATGCAATGAGCCTCATCAATTGCCATAAAAGAAATCGTTACAGACCTTAAGAATTCTACATTCTCTTCTTTGGTTAACGATTCTGGTGCGACGTATAGAAGCTTAGTAATCCCATCGGAAATATCACTTTTCACTTTTTTGACTTCTGTTTTATTCAATGAAGAATTTAGCACATGTGCAATTCCTTCTTCTTGCGAAACTCCTCTAATAGCATCGACTTGATTTTTCATCAACGCAATAAGGGGTGAAACAACAATCGCTGTGCCTTCCTTAATTAATGCCGGTAATTGGTAACAAAGAGACTTACCTCCACCCGTAGGCATTATCACAAAAGTATTTTGACCCGCAACAACACTTTTGATGACTTCTTCTTGAAGTCCTTTAAACTTATTAAATCCGAAATATTTCTTTAAAGCTGAATGTAAGTCTATCTCCGCTATCACTATTGATCCATTTATGTATTGCTGTTTTCGGGTTAATTAACCAAATACTTTGATCACCTCATTAATTTATCTAGATAAAGAAAGCTCTCATCTATTTTTTTCGTTTTTTTGTAGTAATTAAATTTGCAGTTATTGAGTTAGGATGCATAACCATTAAATATAATGATTTCTTTAAAGGCATCAAACTCCAAAATGTATAAATTTTGAACAAAAAAGAATCGATTTTACAGAACGCCATTAAAACCATTACTGCTGAAAGCGATGCGATAAAGCATTTAACGACCTTAT
This sequence comes from Flavobacteriaceae bacterium, assembly GCA_013001365.1. Classification (GTDB taxonomy): domain Bacteria; phylum Bacteroidota; class Bacteroidia; order Flavobacteriales; family Flavobacteriaceae; genus JABABD01. The sequence goes on along the minus strand of JABDMQ010000280.1, from coordinate 8,731 downwards.
TGGATGATGATTTTGCAAGTGCAGTCGATCTTATATACAATTCCAAGGGTCGTGTTATAATTACTGGCATAGGCAAGAGTGCCATAATCGCAACTAAGATAGTCGCAACCATGAATTCAACTGGAACTCCAGCTATATTCATGCATGCTGCAGATGCGATTCATGGAGACCTTGGATTAATATTGGAAGATGATATAGTCATATGTATTTCTAAAAGTGGCAGTACCCCAGAAATCAAGGTACTAGTGCCTCTAATAAAAAATGCCAATAATAAAATGATTGCCATTACAGGCAACAAGGATTCTTTCTTAGGAGTACAGGCAGACTTTGTATTGAACACATTTGTTAGTCAAGAAGCCTGTCCGAATAATTTGGCTCCTACCACAAGTACGACTGCGCAATTAGTAATGGGCGATGCCTTGGCGGTTTGCTTGCTTGAAAAAAGAGGTTTCTCAAGTAAGGATTTTGCAAAATATCATCCAGGTGGAGCATTAGGAAAGAAGCTATATTTGAGAGTTAAGGACATCTCTTCTGTGAATGAAAAACCTCAAGTATCTGCATCTTCAAGTATTAAGGATGTTATCGTAGAAATATCTGAAAAAATGCTCGGCGCGACAGCAGTTGTGGACAAAGGGACCGTAATAGGTGTTATAACAGATGGAGATCTAAGAAGAATGCTATCAAAGGTTGAGGACTTCTCTGCCCTTACAGCCAAGGATATCATGAGCAAGAACCCCAAACTAATCAGTCAGGATGCTATGGCTTTAGATGCAAAGGAACTTATGGAGGAAAATGGCATTTCACAATTGCTTGTAGAGGACAAAGGCAGGTACGCCGGAGTGGTACATATTCATGATCTAATTAAAGAAGGCATAATCTAATGACAAAAAAGGATGTCAATGATATGTCGTTTCTCGACCATCTGGAAGATCTTAGGTGGCATTTGATCAGAATAACAATTGCTGTAATATCTGTTGGCACATTGGCATTCATTTTTAGTAGGCAGTTATTCAAGACTGTAATCTTTGCGCCAATCGAAATGGATTTCATAACATATCGATTACTCTGTAAGGCTGGGAACTATATTGGGGCGGAGACTACATTTTGTAATGAAGAAATGCCAATGATAATTCAAAGTAGAACCATGGCCGGCCAATTCTCAGCAGATATTTGGACGTCTGTTCTTGCAGGATTTGTTATATCATTTCCTTATGTTATTTATCAATTATGGAAGTTCATTAGTCCTGGCATGCACGAAAACGAAAAAAAACATTCTAGTGGATTCATTATAATTTCTTCCTTATTATTTTTTCTTGGTGTGCTTTTCGGATATTACATCATATGCCCATTATCAATAAATTTCTTGGCGAACTACAGTATTTCTCCATTAGTAGACAATCAAATTGATATAGGGTCATACATCGCCTTGGTAAGAGCTACTGCATTGGCATCGGGAATAATCTTCGAGTTACCGATCATCATTTATTTCTTGACAAAAGTTGGTTTGGTAACACCAGAATCCCTTAAGAAGTATAGAAAATACGCCTTGGTGGTCGTTTTGATAGTTGCTGCCATAATAACTCCTCCTGATATTGCCAGCCAGATTATTGTCGCGATTCCTATTCTGGTTTTATATCAGGTAAGTATATATATTTCGAAAGTGGTAATAAGGAATCAAGAACGAAAAGAAAAAAAGCATGCCTAATATCGTAGAAGAATTCAACGAATATCGTCAGCGAATGAATGAACACATTCTTGCTGACAATAATAAAGTAATAAAACGTATATTCAATCTAGATACAAATGCCTATCAGGCAGGTGCACTAGATGTAAAAACCAAGGAATTGTTAGGATTAGTGGCTTCGACAGTATTACGTTGTGACGATTGTATTAAATACCATATGGAAACTTGTCACAATGAAGGGTTGGAAAAAGAAGAAGTTGTTGAGGCTTTGAGTATAGCCACATTGGTTGGAGGAACTATAGTCATTCCACATTTAAGAAAAGCTTATGAGTTCTGGGATGCCCTTGAAACTAATAAGTAGTATTTTACGTTATTGATGATATGAAGCTTAGAGCAAATAATTTAATGAAGTCCTATAGTGGGCGTAAAGTAGTCAAGGACGTTTCGCTTGAAGTCAATCAAGGAGAGATTGTTGGACTTCTTGGACCTAATGGTGCAGGAAAGACCACTTGTTTCTACATGATAGTCGGTCTTATAAAACCAAATGACGGAACCATTTATCTTGACGATACGAATATTACGAAATACCCAATGTATAAACGAGCGCAAAATGGTATAGGGTATTTGGCCCAAGAAGCTTCTGTTTTCCGGAAATTGAGTATCGAAGATAATATACTTAGTGTATTACAACTCACTAAGCTTTCCAAGAAAGAACAAGAGATGAAGATGGAATCCTTGATCGAGGAATTTGGACTTGGTCATATTAGGAAAAACCGAGGAGACCTTTTATCTGGTGGAGAGAGAAGAAGAACAGAAATTGCTCGAGCCTTGGCAACAGATCCTAATTTCATTCTTTTAGATGAACCTTTTGCAGGGGTTGATCCTGTTGCCGTAGAAGATATTCAACGCATTGTTGCACAACTGACCAAGAAGAATATCGGAATTCTCATTACCGATCATAATGTTCAAGAAACACTCGCAATAACTGATCGTACATATTTAATGTTCGAAGGAAGTATACTTAAAGCAGGTGTTCCAGAGGAACTAGCAGCAGACGAAATGGTTCGAAAAGTATATCTTGGACAGAACTTTGAACTAAGAAAGAAGAAAATTTCTTTGTAATCTAGTTTTGAATGTTATTAATGGAAGCGGAAGCTCAACTATTTCTTAACCAACTTGACAAGCCATTTAAATGATAATACTATAACTAAAACAATAATACCTCCAATCAAACCAATTATGAATTCTTTAATAATGCCTGGAAGGAACTCAAGGAAATGATGTAAGAATTCAATATTATGCACAAAGATTCCCCCAGCCACCAATAATAAGGCCAACGTACCAATAACTGCGAGGCTCCTTATCACAACCGGCAAGGCATTTACGAAAAAACGTCCAATGACCTTGGATATCCCTTTTTCGTTTCCGTTCAATTTTATTAATCTATATCCGAAATCGTCCATGCGAACTATGAGAGCAACAATACCATAAACTCCTAGAGTTGCAATAAGAGCCACAATGCAAACCACCATTATTTGCTTTAATAAAGTCTCTTCCAAGACCGTACCTAAGGCAATTATCACTATTTCAACGGAAAGAATGAAATCGGTAAAAATAGCCGACTTGATCTTCTTTTTTTCGAATTCCAAAATCTCTTCCTTAGTCAGAGAGACTGATTCAGATATATCTTCATGCTCAGGATTTGGAAAAAAATACTCATAGATTTTCTCTGCTCCTTCATATGCCAAATAAAATCCTCCTAAAACTAAGATCAACGAGACCAGCCAAGGCACAAAGGCACTCAATATAAATGCCACTGGCAAGATAATTACCTTATTGATCAATGAACCTTTAGAAATAGCCCACAGTACAGGGATTTCACGAGAAGAAACGAATCCTGAAGCCTTTTCGGCATTAACGGCTAGATCATCACCTAAAATTCCAGCGGTCTTTTTGGTGGCGATTTTGCTCATACTTGCCACGTCATCCATAAGTGCAGCAATATCATCCAGTAATGCAAAGAATCCTGAAGCCATTTAATTAAAAGTATAAGATTTAATAAGCAATAACCTACGCTTTTGGGAACTAATCATATTCAATTTTAAACAAAAATAAGGTATCCAAGATAATTCTAAGGCATTAGTAAAGAAGACCAACACAAATTCACGTGTCTAAATCTTAATCGAAAGATTGTTAAGTAGAGACATTATGATATAAATCGGAATAATTAGTGGTATGGCAGCAAATTTCAATACAATCAATGAAACGATACTCAAAATAATGAATGAGTATCGGGTTGCATTCTCCTTGAAGCCCCAAGTCTTGAATTTCAAGGCGAATAACTTAATGTTAGAATTCAGCAAGTAACTGCTCAATAAGGTCAAACCAATCAAGAACCATTTATTAAGAATCAATGTATTCATGGCATCATTGTTCTGGAATTCCATAATAAGCGGTAAGGAAAGTATTAGCAAGGTATTTGCTGGAACTGGTAATCCTCTAAAATATTCCTGTTGGTCTTCATCAATATTGAATTTCCCTAATCTATATGCAGAAGCAACGGTAATCAAGAATCCGAAAAGAGGTAATATTGGTAGATTGAACCCTATCCAATTTGAATTTGTATTTAAATCATATGAAGACCACGAAGAAACTGGATGTTCTGTTGCAAGCAATAATAAATTAAACATTACAATACCTGGAACAACACCGCAAGTCACCATATCAGCCAAGGAATCCAGTTGAATCCCCAATTCACTCTGGACCTTAAGTTTCCTTGCTAACAATCCATCAAAAAAATCGAAAATAATACCCAAGAAAACAAAAAATGCAGCAGCAGTCATATTGCCGTTGACCGCAAAAAGCACTGCAATACTGCCACTTACCAAATTAAGCATAGTAACGAAATTTGGGATAAATCTCTTTATGGACATGTTGATTAGTTTATCGTAAAAGTAAAAAACTATTTGAGATCATGCCCAAAGACAGGCAATAACTATTGCAATTTCAAGTTTATAAGAAGTAAAATTATATGCATCTTTGTAAAAAATTTGCGATTGAAGAACTACTTACTTGCATTAATGTTATTGATGTCTTCGATGGTTTTGGCCCAAACAACCAGAAAATATTCAAATGAATTCATGAATATTGGTGTTGATGCCAAAGCTTTTGGAATGGCAAATGCTGTAGTTGCAAATACTGAAGATGTGAATTCAGGATATTGGAATCCGGCAGGACTTCTTAATCTTGAAGATAAACAGATCGCACTATTGCATTCTAGTTATTTTGCAAACATTGCCAATTACGATTATATAGGCTTTGCCATGCCAATAGACGACCGAAGTGCCGTGGGCTTGTCTCTTATACGATTTGGTGTTGATGATATTCTTGATACCACCCAACTCATCGATGAACAAGGAAACATTAATTACGACAGGATTAGCTTGTTCTCAACGGCCGATTACGGACTGACGTTTTCTTACGCTAGGGATTTACCTGTCCAAGGGTTGAATTTAGGTGTGAACGCCAAAGTAATTCGTCGAATTATCGGGGATTTTGCATCATCAATAGGCTTTGGACTTGATTTTGCAATGCAATTTGAAGGAAAGAATGACTGGAAGTTTGGCATTATGGCCAGAGATATAACAACAACCTTTAATGCTTGGAGTTTTGATGATGAAAAACTTGCAACCATTCAAGACGCTATAGATGGACAGAACCAAGAAGTGCCAGAAAGTACAGAAATCACTATTCCAAAGCTACAGATCGGTGCTTCGAAAAAGTGGGTGTTCAATTATGACTATTCTCTTCTAGCTGAAGTCGATCTTAACATTCGGTTTGAAGAGAACAATGATCTGATCTCTTCTTCCTTGGCCAGTATAAATCCAGCAATGGGTTTTGAGTTTGGTTATATAGACTTGGTTTACTTGCGAGGAGGGCTCGGGAATTTCCAAAATGAATTACAGATAGACAATAGCGAACAGTTGAGTTTTCAACCCAGTTTCGGTGTCGGGTTCAATTATAAAGGAATTGCCATAGATTATGCATTTACTGACATCGGCGACCAAAGCACAGCACTTTACAGTAATGTATTTTCCGTAAAAATAGATTTTAGTATTTTTAGGTAATTCGTTCTCATGAAAAAATACTTTTTTCTCCTTTCCTGGATTCTTTGCATTTCCAATTCATTCTCACAATACTTAGATCTTTCTCAACAGGCTGAAATAAGTGTGCTTACAATCGGACCTGGTAGTTCTTTAAATGATTCTTTTGGGCATAGTGCATTTAGGGTGAAGGACCGTACTAAGAATCTTGATATCATTTTTAATTATGGTGTTTACGATTTTGAGGCAGAGAATTTCTACTTGAAATTTGCAAGAGGAAAATTGAATTATATCGTTGATGTAAGCAATTACGAAGCTTTCAAGAACTATTATATTAGGCAAAATCGTTGGATAAAAGAACAGGTACTTGATCTTAGCAATGACAACAAACAAAAGGTTTTTGATTTCCTGGCCAATAATTCTGAACCTGAGAACAAGTTCTATCTCTACGATTTTTTCTTCGACAATTGTGCCACTAAAATGAAAGATGTATTGACAGATGGGGTAGGTCTAGTTATTGATTTTGAAAATCCCAAGGATTTCGAAGCAAAGACCTTCAGGGAATTAATACAGAAGAACCTTAATTGGAATTCATGGGGTAGCCTAGGCATTGATATTGCCTTGGGGTCAGTAATCGATAAGACTGCATTACCGGAAGAACATATGTTTTTACCAGAATATATCTACCATTTTTTCGAAAATGCAACTATAGCGGATAGCAATGATAAGCCTTTGGTAAGATTGACCAAGGATGTTTTCGTTAATCAAGATAAAGCTCAAGAAAAACAATTTTTTTTAAGCCCCATTATTGTTCTAGGCATTTTGAGTGTGATAATTCTGTTTTTTACAATCCAGGATTATAAGAAAGGGACTCGTTCAAAAACCTTGGATATAATACTGTTCTTTATTTCCGGAGCTGCGGGAATAATCCTCCTATTGTTATGGTTAGCAACAGATCATTCTGCAACTGCCCAGAACTACAATCTCCTTTGGGCCTTTGCAGTAAATTTATTTGTTCTCGGGCAGGTCTATAAAAACGAGCCTAAAAATTGGTTCATAAGATATTTAAAGTTCTTGCTGATCATGCTTTGCCTATTGCTTCTTCAATGGGTTGTGGGAATGCAAAGATTCGCTTTTGCATTGATGCCATTTTTGATAGCTCTAGCCGTGCGATACACGTTCTTGATCTATCATTTCAACCAGCAAAAGCCCTAATTGAATTATTGACCTCTAAAGAAGATAACCGTCGTCAAGGTCTTAATAATGATATTCATATCTAGAAAAAAACTACGATGCTTAATATAATAAAGGTCGTATTGAAGCTTTGTTAGACTATCATCAACACTAGCGCCATATCTCGCCTTAACTTGGGCCCAACCCGAAAGTCCAGGTTTTACGATATGCCTTGTTTCATAAAAAGGGATGATCTGTGATAGCTCTTGAACGAAGAACGGCCTTTCTGGACGAGGGCCAATTAGGCTCATATCACTCTTGAGAACATTGATGAATTGAGGAATTTCATCTAGTCTTGTTCGCCTTAAGAATCTACCGAATTTTGTTACTCTTTTATCATTTTTCTGAGCCCATTTAACACCTTCGGACTCAGCATTCTTGATCATCGTTCGTAATTTAATGATCTTGAACACTTTGCCATTCTTGCCAACCCGTTCTTGTAAATAGAATACTGGACCCCTGTTACCAATTATATTTCCGATGATTATAAACGGTAATAAAATGGTTCCGATCAATAAACCGATTATAGAAAACATGATATCTGCCGATCTACTAAAAAACAAGTATAACTTGTTTTGATTGCTTCGGCTAAAAGGAAAATACTTATAGAAATCCTTACCAACATATTGCACAGGAACACGACTGGTAATTTCTTCGTAGACTTGTGTATATTCCCGAATCGTAAACCCTTTTTCAAGAAGAGTGATAAGATCATTATATATATCTGCGGTAATGGTCTCAGAATTATAACTTGCGACAACAACTTCTGATATATTCTGCTTTGTTATAATTTCCTTGATCTGATCTGGAGCGAATTCCTTTAACCCTGTGAATTTGATATTGTCATCTTTGTTTTGTTCACAATTAATAAAGCCAACGATCTTATAATTGGGATCTGAATCATTAAATGCCTTCACGATGCTTTGCATATTTGACACTTCTCCAACTAAAAGCACTTTTTTATAGAACCTTGGAGAAGCAATAAAGGTTATATACGCCAAACGCCAAAGAAACAAGGCAATAACAAAAGCTATGTAGAAAAATACGATCTGTAATCTATTATCAGGCAATACTGGAGTAAAGAAAGGAGTAAGAAGATAAAAAAGAACGGTTACAGATGCAGTGAGGACAATATTGCTTAAAATAACATCCAATTTGCTTGATTTTTGCAAATCATATAGTTCGAAAATGGTTCCAAAGATCGTTATATAAATAATCAATACAAGGGTCCATAACCAATTCTGGGAAGTTATCCTAAAATAGTCAAACTCAAATAACTCACCAATAAAATAAAGTGCTGCTAGAACAGAGACGATGTCCATGATTCGCAATAGGATCTTGAGTTCCGAAATCTCAAAATGAATTCCACTTTTCTTGGACATTTGTGCTATTAATCCTTTGTAGTAAATATAGCAAACTTATTAGTTATACTAAGATTTCGTAAATCGTTATTTCATTAGATTCGCCCATTCAACCCGAACTTGGTCCCAATCAAATCCTTCAACTTTCTTTCTTGCTTTTTTAATAATGCTTCTTGCTTTTTTAGTATTATCCAAAATCTGCATTATTTTATTCGCCATTCCTGACACATCATTTTTTCCTACCAAGTAGCCATCCAAATTGTCCTGTATTAGAAACGGAATACCTCCTACATTCGTCGAAACTACGGGAAGACCTAGAGCCATTGCCTCCAAAACACTAAGTGGCATAT
>JABDMQ010000273.1 GCA_013001365.1 Flavobacteriaceae bacterium | reverse complement strand
AGTGTATTGTTCGTCAGAGCAGATAGTGATCGGTGTCACCACTGTAGCTGGTTCTGCCAGAACTTCAATATCGTCGTTTGCTATATTACTGCATTCTTTAGCATCTATAAATGTATAAGTTATTGTATGCGTTCCCACACCTGCCACTGCTGGGTCGAAGCTATAGTTTATACCATCACCTCCATCAATAACGCCAAGTCCTGAATAGAGACCTCCTGTTGGTGTACCACCACCAAGTCCTGACTGAATACCTTCGTCTTCACAAATATCAGCAGGTGCTGTAAAAGTCACTGTTGGAAGGTCGTTAACCGTTAAAGTAACACTATTGCTTGTAGTAGAGCAACCTTCAGTAATTATTACTTGATACATATTACCATTAAGGCCAGTGGCATCACTTATATTAAGAGTAGGTAAATCAACTCCACTATAAACCCCGCCGTTAGCAAGATCTACCCCATTTTCCTGCCATTGATAGGTAGGTGAGGTACCAGTATCCACAACACTGAATGAAGCGCTATCACCCGCGCAAACCTCCTGAGCAGTTGGTTGGGTTGTTATGGAAGGTGGAACGCAAGGTACATATGTCGCAGTTTCACTATCGAATTCCGAAAGAACAGGTATTCCATTACTATCTTCTCCGGTTGCACGTGCAATATTGACTACAGAACCGGCGGATATATCATCCGGTGCCACAATTTGATAAGATGCTATGAAATACCAAGTCTCTCCTACTTCAAGAATATTATCACCATCATCTCCTGAATCATATGTGGCAAAGCCACTCGCAATCTTATCATCTCTTACTACTACATCAGTTATATTTTCAGTTGATGTGACTGCATACTGGTAATAAATTATATCACCATCAAGAGAATAAGTATTACTTCCGATAATGGATTTATCTATGAATAATACAGGGGCATCTGCCGGACAAGTGCCAAACTGGGCCCTAAAATCATATAGGAAAGTATATTCTTCTAATGTATTGACATCTGTGAATTTAAATATATAAACATCGGCCTTTGCTGTAGCATCATTATATGTCCCTGAAGTATATTGAAAGATTGACGGGTTATTAAAATCTATAGGAGAAGTCCCTGAAGTTTGTAAGGTGTAGGGGCCGCAATCATCAGTGCCATCGTCATTAGAATCTAAATCTAGTATTATAGACAAATAACCATTGGACGAGGTACAATTATTCGTTGTTTCTGTATCTTGAAAAATTATAGAAAGGCATCCATTGTCTGCTGTCTGTCCACAGCCAATGGCCTCAGCGATTGCGTAATCAGCCGGGCAAACTCCAGCATTGTGAGGAACACCTGATGTAAATGTAAGCGTGATAGGCGTATTTCCTCCACCGTCATCACCTACATAAGAGTAGGTCGTAGTACCAATTGTAAAAGACCCTCCAGAGCAATCTGTATCGTCAGATGGATTAATTGTCCCTCCCATTCGCTCAACAAATTGACAGGCCAAATTTTGGTCAGCCGCAGCACCGGCAGCTTCTAATTCAAATGTAATTTCCAAATGACCAAGGGCATGATTCACACATTGATAATTTGAAGGACATTGCGCACTTACCGCCAAGGGCAGTAAGAACAATGCAATCAAAGAGATGAAATTCTTAAACTGATTATTAATAAATTTATTGAATGTGAAAAACGACCCTGATTTTTCACCCTGGATAGAAGATGTAGAAACACTCATTTCTTGCAGATATAAAGTTAAATTAATTCTTAAACATAACTGCCTTATAAAAGACGAAGAAGATGAAGTCGAGATTGGTGGCGTAATACTCTGACCGAAGTCATGACTATTAACCAACAACCTGAATTACGATACGGTAATCAGGAAAAAAAAGCAAGAATTCAACATGTCGAAGCATGACCAAGAAATAGGTCTGCCTTAAAACTAGAATTTTGTAACGTATTGTATTGCAAGTTGATAATTGATTATTATAGAGCTCTTCGTAAAAGAAATCTATGGTTGATTAATAGCATATTAAAGGTCAGAAAAAAATCAATGTAAAATTCCCACAACGAGATGTTTTCGATGAAAAGCCAAAAATTTGGCTGAAGTGTTCTTGATAAAAAATCCTAGTTCATTATTCGTACCAGAAGCTCCTTTAGCAAATCACCTTGAGGAACAGCGTTGGCGCCGACTCCTTTTCCCTTGACATCGAATTCTCTTAGCAATGCAATTACCTTGCTTACTTTTTTCATGGGATAGTTTCGTGCGGCGTCAATATACTCGCCTACAAAATATGGGTTGATCCTTAATGCCGAAGCCACTGCTCTTGGTGAATGGTCGCTCAAACCATGATAATGCATTAATTGCGTGAAGAAATTGAACAACAATGCAACAGTAACTACCATAGGATTATCACGCGGGTTCTCACCAAAATAGTTGACGATTCTATGGGCTTTGAGCACATTCTTTTCGCCGACGGCCTTGCGTAGTTCAAAATTGTTGTAGTCCTTGCTTATACCAATGTTCTTTTCGATATGATCAGGCGTGATCTGGCTTCCTTCAGGAATGATCAATTGCAGTTTTTCCAATTCGTTATTTACCTTGCTTAAGTCATTCCCTAAGAACTCGACCAACATCTGTGCTGCCTTAGGGGCAATCGTATAGTTCTTTGCCGAAATGGTTCGACGAATCCAATCGGCCACTTGGTTTTCATAGAGTTTCTTGCTTTCAAAGACAACTCCTGTTTTCGCCAAGGCCTTATAAAGCGCCTTGCGCTTGTCTATTTTCTTATACTTATAATTAACGACCAGTACGGTTGTTGGCTGCGGATTTTGGGCATAATCGACCAATTTTTCAATGGTCCTGGAGAGGTCTTGTGCTTCCTTTACGATCACAACCTGTCGTTCGGCCATCATGGGGAAGCGCTTGGCATTACCCACTATTTCATCAATGGTCACGTCACGACCGTACATGACCATCTGGTTGAAGCCTTTCTCTTCTTCGGCCAAGACATTGTCTTCAATGAAATCGGAAATACCATCTATATAATATGGCTCCTCGCCCATCAAGAAATAAATGGGCTTGATATTGCCTTTCTTTATTTCTGATACGATCTGTTTGACTTCGTCCATTTAATTTCTCGATTATCCAGGAACTTCAATCTGCGATGAAATCTAATTCATCTAAAACCAACTATTACTTCTCAATACAATTTTCAAAAGAAAATCACTCGAAGTGACACTTATATTTTATTTTTGTGTGGTGCAAGAACTCCACTTTCCGCAGTATTCGTTCCGATTCAAAAATAGCGAAAATAAGCTATTGATATTTGATGTGATACGGAAAAAATTTGTCGTTTTACAACCAGAAGAATGGGTAAGGCAGCACTGCATTCATTTTCTTTTGAATGAGAAAAAATACCCAAGATCCCTAGTTAACATCGAGAAAGAACTTATGGTCAAGGGCTTACAGAAACGCTATGACATCGTGGTCTTTAATCCTGACGGAAGCATTCATCTTATCGTGGAATGCAAATCGTTCAAGAAAACGATCAATCAAGACACCTTCGACCAAATTGCGCGTTATAATCTAACACTGGATGCCACTTATTTAATGGTCACTAACGGAATTAATCATTATTATTGCCAAATGAATCTGGAGGAGCAGCGTTATCAGTTCTTGAAAGAAATTCCTAACTATCAAAATATAATAGATTCCGCATCAAGTACGGAATGACAAACTTATGAAGATAGCCATTGTTATACTCAACTGGAATGGGAAAGCTTTGCTAGAGCGTTTCCTGCCTTCTGTTGTAGCCAACTCGAATGAAGCAGACATTTATTTGGCAGATAATGCCTCCACTGATGATTCAGTGGCTTATGTCAAAAATGCATTTCCGGAGGTAAAGATTATTGTCAATAAGGAGAATGGTGGTTATGCCAAAGGATATAACGATGCTTTAAAGCATGTAGATGCAGACTTATTTTGCTTATTGAATAACGATGTTGAAGTCACCGAGAACTGGCTAGACCCGATAATCAATCAATTCAATCAAGACCAAAATACGGCCATTGTGCAACCCAAGCTCTTGGATCTTAACCAAAAGGACCATTTTGAATATGCCGGAGCAGCTGGTGGTTTTATTGATAAATTTGGGTACCCTTATTGTCGCGGTCGTATCTTCAACGCCATAGAGAAAGACGAAGGACAGTACAATGACACTTGTTCCATTTTCTGGGCTTCAGGAGCCTGCCTGTTCATTAGGAGTGACTTCTTTAAAGAATTGAAAGGTTTTGATGAGGCGTTTTTTGCACATTTTGAAGAGATCGATCTCTGCTGGCGCATCAAGAACCTTGGGAAGGAAGTTACCTATGTTGGTGCTTCTACTATTTATCATCTAGGAGGTGGTACGTTGAAAAACACCAATCCAAAAAAAACCTACCTCAATTTCAGGAATAGTTTGTTTGCCTTGACCAAGAACAGTGCTGGAATGCTATTACCTAAAATTCTTCTGCGACTGCTATTGGATGGCGTGGCTGGCATACAATTCATACTACTCATGAAACCGCAGCATACAGTTGCAATCATAAAAGCTCATTTGAACTATTATTATCATCTTTCTAGAATGTTAGAAAAAAGAGATCAGCCGTCGAAAATAGAAAAATACTGGCAAACGAAGTCCATTGTTTGGTCTCATTTCGTAAATAGGAAAAAGAAATTCAATCGTTTATAACATCGTTAGTAAAAGTTTTGTTAATCGCTATTTTAACAATTCTAATTTCAATACTTTTGAAGCGTAAAACCAAATACATTTAACCCTCATATTATGAAGAAAGTACTGTTATTAAGTGCCACTGCATTACTCATTTTGAGTTCATGCGTCTCTAAAAAGGAGTTTACAGCACTTGAAGCCAAACAAAAAGAAACACAAGACCTATTGAATTCAGCAACTGTCAAGCTTAACCGTTGTTTAGCGGATGAAGCTGCTTCGGCTGCGAGATTGAAAGAAATGGAAGAACGTCTTGCTGACATGAAATCAGCCAACAAGGACTTAATAGAAAGCACCAAGGACATGACTGTCTTAACTACCAAAGGTGCTGAAAATCTAGAGAAGTCATTGGAAAGCTTGAAAGAGAAAGACTTGAAGATATCGAGACTGCAAGATGCCTTGACAAAAAAGGACAGTGTTACCTTGGCATTAGTTACCAGCTTAAAGAAAGAAGTTGGATTGGATGACGAGGATATCGAGATCAATGTTGAGAAGAGCGTCGTTTTCATTTCACTTTCTGATAAACTTTTATTCAGGACTGGAAGCTATAGCATTACGGAACGTGCCAAGGAGATTCTTGGAAAAGTTGCCACGGTAATCAATAGTAAGCCAGATTTTGAAGCCATGGTAGAAGGTCATACTGATAATGTTCCATACCAGAGTGGTGTGTTATTAGATAACTGGGACCTGAGCGTAAAGCGCAGTACTGCAATCGTTCGTGCCCTACAAGAACAAGGCGTCAATCCACAGCAACTGATTGCTGCAGGACGAGGAGACCATTTGCCGCTCGTGGAAAATGATTCACCTACCAATCGTGCTATAAACAGACGTACTAAGATCTATGTATTGCCTAAGATCGACCAGTTCTATGAAATGATCGAAACTGAAATGAAGAATTTGTCTGCTGCTGAAGGGAACTAGGTCCGTATTAAGATATTGAAGAATTAAAGCTCAATCGAACGATTGGGCTTTTTTTTTATAGGATGTCCAAGGAGCCTTTGCCTTCCCTGACGATTTCTGCATCTCCTTGAGAAAAATCAATGACTGTTGATGCTTCATTGCCACCATAGCCGCCATCGACAACGATCTCGACCAACTTACCCCATTTCTCCAAGATCAATTCTGGATCCGTGGTGTATTCGATGATCTCGTCCTCATCGTGAATTGAGGTAGACACAATAGGGTTTCCTAATTCCCTGACCATTTCCAAGGCAATATTATTATCCGGAACACGGATACCAACGGTTTTCTTTTTCTTGAATGCGTTGGGCAACTGCTTGCTTCCGGGAAGGATAAATGTATATGGACCAGGCAAGGCACGTTTCAATACCTTGAAGACCGATGTATCGATCTGTTTGACGTAGTCACTTAAATTACTGAGGTCATGACAAACAAAGGAGAAATTGGCTCGTTCTAATTTCACCCCTTTAATACGTGCTATTTTCTCTAAGGCCTTGTTATTGGTAATATCGCAACCAAGACCGTAAACTGTATCTGTTGGGTAAATCACCAAACCTCCTTTTTTCAAGGCATCAACAACCCTCTTGATTGCTTTTGGGTTTGGATTCTCTTCATAGATCCTGATCAATTCTGCCATTATCCTACAACTTCTAGTTTAGCAAAACGAAGCAAAAGCTTTTTAACGCCTCCTACTTCAAATTTTATCTCTGCCTTAAGATCGGCTCCTTTGCCTTCTATTTTTAGGACTTCACCTGTCCCAAATCGAATGTGCTTTACAAGGTTTCCAACGGCCAATTTACTATCGAACAAATTCGTATTTCCATTGGTCTTTGCAACCTTCTTAAGGTTTTTTGGCGGGACGAATTTCGTTGCTGGTGGTGTGATCTTCTTCTTTACAGCTGGTTTCTTGAACCGAATCTTATTAGGTTCTATGTCACCAAAAATACTAGCATCCAGCATCGGGTTGATCCGTCGTTCTTCAAGTGGTGTAATGATATCTAAATATTGCTCGTCAATTTCCTCAATGAATCGACTTGGTTCTGCATCAATGAGCTTTCCCCAGCGATAGCGTGACAAAGTATATGTGAGATACGCCTGTTTTTCAGCACGGGTAAGGGCGACATAAAATAGTCTTCGCTCCTCCTCCAACTCACTTCTTGTGTTCATGCTCATGGCACTCGGAAAAAGATCTTCTTCCAATCCTACGATATAGACATATGGGAACTCAAGACCCTTGGCCAAATGTATGGTCATCAGGGCCACACGATTTGCGTCGCCTTTATCATTATCCAGGTCGGTTGCCAATGCGACATCTTCCAGGAATTCTGAAATTGACCCTGTAGAATCTGCTAGTTCTCGCTGACCCTCGACAAAATCCTTGATACCATTCAGTAACTCTTCGATATTCTCCATCCTAGCAATGCCTTCTGGTGTGCCGTCCTGGCCGAATTCCCGAATTAACCCACTTTTCTTGGCGACGTGATCAGCCAGTTCGAAGGCATTAGCGGTTTGATTCATGACCTGGAAGCTTTCGATCATCGTAACGAAATTCAAAAGTTTGTTCCTCGTTCCAGAATTTATCTTGACTTCCGTCTTGTCGATGTTCTTCATGACCTCAAATATAGAGCGGTCATAAGCATTAGCTGCAACTATGAGTTTATCGATGGTAGTTTGACCGATTCCCCGAGCGGGGAAATTGATGATGCGCTTTAATGCCTCCTCATCAGCCGGATTGATTATCAGTCTCAAGTAAGATAGGACATCTTTTATCTCCTTGCGTTGATAGAAGGACAAGCCTCCGAATATACGGTATGGAATATCACGTTTTCGCAAGGCATCTTCAATAGCCCTGGATTGTGCATTGGTCCTGTAAAGCACTGCAAAATCACTGTTCTTGAGCTGATTTTGCATCTTGTTCTCGAAAATAGAACTGGCAACAAAACGTCCCTCATCACCATCGGTCAAAGAACGATGCACTTTTATCTTCTGGCCTTCTTCATTGGCGGTCCAGACCACCTTCTCCAATTTCACTTCATTCTTATCGATGATCGAATTGGCTGCATTCACGATATTCTTGGTCGAGCGATAATTCTGTTCCAACCTATAGACTTTTACATCGTCATAATCCCTTTGGAAATTAAGGATGTTATTGATGTTAGCACCTCTAAATGCATATATGCTCTGGGCATCATCGCCTACAACACAAATATTCTGGAACTTATCAGACAACGCCCTAACGATCAAATATTGCGAATGGTTGGTATCTTGATACTCATCGACCAAGATATAACGAAACCGGTTTTGGTATTTCGCCAATACTTCAGGGAATCGTGTCAATAGCTCGTTGGTTTTGAGCAAGAGATCATCGAAATCCATAGCACCTGCCTTGAAACATCGCTCAACATATTCCTTGTAAATGTCTCCGAGTCGCGGTCGCCTAGCTGCTGTATCTGCCTCAATGAGTTCAGGATTCTGGAAATATGCCTTCACAGTAATCAAACTGTTCTTATATGATGAGATTCTGGAATAGATCTGTTTATATTTATAAACATCCTTGTCCAAGCTCATTTCCTTGATGATGGAGGAAATCAATCGTT
>JABDMQ010000246.1 GCA_013001365.1 Flavobacteriaceae bacterium | reverse complement strand
AGCTGAAAATGACTCTTGACCAATTTAAAATATTACATAAAAAATATTCAGTCTTACCTCTAGCTAAAGAAGTATGGGATACTCCTGAATACGAAGTTTATATAAATGCGCTTCATGAAAACAAATCGTTTCATGAATGGACTCTGAAAGAAAAGTTCTCTCAATCTGAATTTGATTACTCTGAATTCTGTTGCTTGATAATGGCTGATAAGATTTGGGAAAGTATTGATAAAAACGGAGAAATCAAACATGGAAATGTTGATGTGATCATGCGGAAATGGAATGACGGAACTTACGGAATTCCTATACATGATGGTGGAAGTTCCATTATTGAAATTGAATTTTGCCCTTGGTGTGGAACTGAATTGAAAAAAGCCAGTTGCTAACAACGTGCCTGCCTACCTGTGGATAGCAGGCAGGAATAATTCATTTAGCCGAATTGCTTATTGAATATTTATCTTACTTTTATTAGTATACTAATCCATACAAATGAAACACTTGCACAGACGCGAATTCCTTCGCAAGACCGCATTAACAGGAGCCGCTGTTACCGTGGCACCATTTCTTAATAGTTGCGATACAGAAACCGCACAACGACCTGCTTCAGGTGGGCAGTACATGGGCGGCTTTGCCGCTCCCAAGATCGAGAATGTCCGTATGGCATTTATCGGTGTTGGTGCCAGAGGTGGCTACCACATGCAGTTCGCTGGCCTATTACCAAATACAGAAGTTGTTGCCATTAGCGACCTCTATGAAGACAACGTTCGTAAGTGGGCCAACAAGGCCAAGGAAATCGGTGCCGGCGAGCGCCATAAAGAGGTAGCCATGTACTGGGGAGACGAGAATAAATGGAAAGTCATGCTCGAAGAGGTAAATCCAGATGTGGTCTTTATTGCTACCAATTGGAAGAATCATGCACCCATGGCTATCGAGGCCATGGAAAAAGGCGCTCATGCTTTTGTAGAAGTGCCTATGGCCGTGACCCTCGAGGAAATGTGGGACATCGTAGATACCTCCGAACGTACACAGAAGCACTGCATGATGATGGAGAACGTTAATTACAGCCGTGATGAGCTTATGTTCCTCAATATGTGCCGCAAGGGTGTTATTGGCGAATTGCTACATGCAGAAGCCGCTTACATACACGAACTACGCTGGCAAATGGAAGAACAAGAACGCGGTACTGGATCATGGCGTACGTATCATTATGCCAATAGGAACGGAAACCTCTATCCTACCCATGGCCTAGGACCCGTAGCACAATACATGAATATTGGTCGCCGAGATGATACCTTCAGCACGCTGGTTTCTTATTCGTCTCCTGCCAGAGGACGAGAACTCTATGCCAAGAAGAATTATCCAGAAGACCATAATTGGAATCAATTGGACTTTAAAGGAGGGGACATCAACACCTCGATCATCAAGACCCATTTAGGTCGAACGATCATGGTACAATGGGACGAGACAAGTCCACGGCCATATACGCGTCATAACTTGATCCAAGGCACAAAAGGTATCTTGGCTGGTTTCCCTACTCGCGTTGCCCTCGATGGTGGTGTAGAAGGGCTTACAGAAAATCATCATCGTTGGGTTCAAGGGGAGCAATTGGCAGCCCTATATGACAAGTATGACCACCCGTTATACAAACGACTTAACGAAGCTGCCAAAGGAAGCGGTCATGGTGGTATGGATGGCATTATGGTATATCGCATTATAGAGTGCCTGCAAAAAGGCCTGCCACTGGACCAGAATGTTTATGAAGGGTGCCTATGGAGTGCTGTATCACCTTTAAGTGAAGCATCGGTGGCCAATGGAGGCATGCCGCAGGAATTCCCGGATTTTACAAGGGGACATTGGCAAGAAACAGACCCATTGCAAATCATAACTTAAAGTAAGACAATCGTAAATTATAACTGCGAACTATGAAACATTGGAAAAGAACTAGTCTATTTACAGTTTTGGTAATTGCTCTTCTTGTCTATGGTATTTTCTATTTGGTAGGATTGAAGATCGTAAAGAAATCTTCAGGTGACGTAGAATTTGCTCCTGGCGAAAATACCGTAAAGACTGCCACTACCATTTCTAATAATAAACCAAAGAACATTATTCTTTTTGTGGCCGATGGGTTCGGGTTTTCGCATTTGTCATTGTCTATGATGACGCAACAGCAAGAAACAAGCCCAACGCTTTGGGAGCAATTCGATATTAAGGGATGGCATGACGCTCGTTCCACATATGGACCACTAACAGATTCGGGGGCCTCGGCAACGGCCATGGCTACTGGCGTTTCGACCAATTTCGGGGTCTTGGGCCAAGATAAAGATGGAAACAAAGTAACTAACGCCTTCGAAATTGCTTCTGCTCAAGGCTATAATACAGGTATTGTTACAGACTCCTATTTCTGGGATGCCACCCCTGCTGCATTTGTGGCACATGTACCTTCCAGGGACCATGCTAGGGACATCATGAAACAATATGCTGCCAGTGAAGTGGATATCGTTTTTGGAGAACTCGAGGATGTGGGTGAAGACGAAGTGCCAACTGAAGAAGAAACACTCGACATATTGGAGCAACGCTTTCAACTTCTCGATGAATCCTTGACCCTTCCAGAACAGGACTCCATTCTCAAGCCTATAGCTGCGATTTATGAAGAAGATGAAGTCCAAGACTTGAATTCCACTCCAAACCTGACCACATTAACTGATAAAGCATTGAGCTATTTAACCTCACAGGACAAACCGTTTATACTTTTGGTCGAATGCGAAGAAATGGATTCTGGGTCACACAGGAACGATTCAGATAGAGTGGTCAACGGATTGAAATCCATACAAAAAACACTGTCTCAACTACTGGATTTTGCCAAAGCAAACGGCGAAACATTGATAGTATTCACCACTGACCATGAAACAGGAGGACTTGCTATTGTTTCAGACGATAACTACCCGAGCATGCAACTTATTTGGGCATCTGGAGATCATACAGC
>JABDMQ010000156.1 GCA_013001365.1 Flavobacteriaceae bacterium | reverse complement strand
AACATTAGGCTTGTTCCTGTTTGTGATAAATGCATGCATCATCCTGTTAGCCGATAAATTGATCGATGGCTTTGCGGTCACGAATTTCTGGTGGGCCATCCTGTTCAGTATTCTCCTTTCCATTTTGCAATCGCTATTGCATTCGATGTTGAAAAAGGATAAGAAGTGAAGGTTCAGGCATGAAGTTTAAAACTTTGCGCACTCCCAAAAAATAGCGTACTTTTGCACTCCAATTTTTAGTTAGTATTTCAATGAACATTACAAGAGAGAACATCGACAAACTTAACGCGGTGGTTAAGGTCGATATCGAGAAGAAAGACTATAGCGAAAAGGTCGAGAAGATCTTGTCCGATTACAGAAAGACTGCCAATATTCCGGGTTTCCGCAAAGGGCACGTACCTATGGGTTTGGTCAAGAAGCAATATGGTAAGGCCGTATTGGTAGATGAGGTGAACAAATTGTTGCAGGATGCCCTTAACAAATACCTCACTGAGGAGAAATTGGACGTGCTTGGCAACCCATTGCCAAAAGCACAAGACAATCTGGATTGGGATGCCGATGCCTTTACATTCGAGTTTGAATTAGGGTTGGCTCCAGAGTTTGATGTCAACCTTAAAAGCAAGAAAGCCATCACGCATTATGTGATCACTGCAGACAAGAAGATGATCGACAAGCAAGTCGATTCCATACAAAAGCAATACGGCAAATTGGTGTCGAAATCTGTAGTCGCCGAAGGTGATGAAATAACTGGAGTCTTCAAGAATGAAGCAGAAAACATTGATAATACAACCACTTTGGACATAACTAAGTTCAAGGGAAAGGCCAATGCCAAGAAATTCATTGGTGCTAAAGTTGGTGATGTACTGGTACTCAAGACCAAAGGGCTTTACGAAGATGACCACGATCTTATGCACGACCTAAAGGTAGACCATGACAAAGCACATGGATTGGACATAACCGTAACATTCGAGATCACTGAGGTAAATGAAAGGCAACCAGCAGACCTAGACCAAGAACTCTTCGACAAGCTTTTTGGCAAAGGTGTGGTGACCACGGTTACGGAACTGAAGAACAAGATCAAGGAAGATGCTGAGAAGCAATTCATCCAACAGTCTGACCAAAAGCTTTTGAACGATGTTACCGAAAATTTGATAGAGAAAACTAAATTCGATCTTCCTGCAGAATTCTTGCAACGCTGGATTCAAACAGCAGGCGAAGAGCAAATGGATGCTGACCAAGCGAAAGAAGAATACGAGAAGTCTGAAAAAAGCATGCGCTACCAGTTAATAGAAGGTAAGCTTATGCAAGACCATGATATCAAGGTCGATTTTGAAGACCTTAAAGCGCATAGCAGGGAAATGATCAAGACGCAGATGGCGCAATTCGGCCAGATGAACCCATCGGATGAAGAATTGGATAACATTGCAGCTAGGGTACTTTCTAACCAAGAAGAGGTCAAAAGGCTTTCCGAACAGCTTATTAGCCAGAAATTATTGGCACTTTACAAGGAAAAGGCCAACTTGAAAACCAAGGAAGTCACTTATGAGAAGTTCGTAAAAGAAGTTTACGGTTAATCTAATAAAGGGTCTTAGGCTAACAGGAGTAAGAATAAATGTTTATATTTAGGCGTTAAATACTTAAGGTATCTAACGCTTTTTTTAACCCAAAATACTAAATGAAACCAATGGATTACGGTAAGGAATTCGAGAAATTCGCCATAAAGGACCAAGGCATAAGCAGCACATACTATAACAAGATCATTAGTAGTATGTATCCGACCAATCTAACCCCGAATATCATTGAGGAACGCCAGATGAACATCGCGATCTTCGATGTGTTTTCACGATTGATGATGGATCGCATCATTTTCTTGGGAACTGGCATTAATGATCAGGTGGCCAATATCATTCAAGCACAATTATTGTTCTTGGAAAGCACAGATGCTTCCAAGGATATCCAGATATATATCAATTCTCCAGGCGGAAGCGTTTACGCCGGACTGGGAATTTATGACACCATGCAATTCATTAAACCAGACGTTGCGACCATCTGTACAGGAATGGCAGCATCCATGGGAGCCGTATTGCTATGTGCAGGTGAAAGTGGAAAGCGAAGTGGCTTGACCCACTCAAGAGTGATGATTCATCAACCATTGGGAGGTGCACAAGGACAGGCCAGTGATATAGAGATCACTGCACGTGAGATCTTGATTCTCAAAGAAGAACTTTACAAGATCATCAGTAAGCATTCTGGTCAGGATTACGACAAAGTATATTCAGATGGCGATCGTGATTATTGGATGAAAGCTGACAAGGCCAAGGAATATGGCATGATCGATGAGATCTTGGTGCGCAGCTAGTAAATATAAATAAGAATTAATGGCAAAAGAAGAACTGGAATGCTCGTTTTGTGGCAGAAAGAAACCTGAGACCAATTTATTGATTGCAGGCCTCGATGCCCATATTTGTGACCGTTGTATCGAACAGGCACATGGCATTGTATTGGAAGAGTCCAAGCAATTGGAAGGCAATGATATTTCTGCCGAATTGATGTTGCGTAAACCGACTCAGATCAAGGAATTCCTGGATGAATACATAATAGGTCAAGAACATACCAAGCGTGTAATGTCGGTTGCTGTTTACAATCATTATAAAAGATTGTTGCAGTCCCCTTCAGAGGATAGCATAGAGATACAGAAGAGCAATATCATGATGGTTGGCCAAACAGGAACTGGAAAGACCTTGATGGCGAAGACTATTGCGAGGATGCTCAATGTGCCTCTTGCCATTGTAGATGCTACGGTCTTGACAGAAGCAGGGTATGTTGGTGAGGATGTAGAAAGTATCTTGACCCGTTTACTTCAGGCGGCAGATTATAATCTTGAAAAGGCTGAAAAAGGCATTGTCTTCATTGATGAAATAGATAAGATCGCTAGAAAGAGTGACAATCCGTCCATTACACGTGATGTTTCCGGTGAAGGTGTTCAGCAGGCATTGCTTAAATTATTGGAAGGAACTGTTGTAAACGTACCGCCAAAAGGAGGACGAAAACATCCCGACCAGAAATTCATAGAAGTCAATACAGAGAATATCTTGTTCATTGCAGGAGGTGCTTTTGACGGAATAAATCGCCATATCTCAAAACGTTTGAACATGCAACAAGTAGGTTACAGTGCTTCAAAAGCAGAAGATACTGTAGACCAAGATAATTTGCTGCAGTACATCATTCCGAAGGATTTAAAGGATTTTGGATTGATTCCTGAGATCATAGGAAGATTGCCAGTGCTTACTTATATGGATCCTTTAGATGCAAATACGCTTAGGGCCATCTTGACGGAGCCAAAGAATGCCATAGTAAAACAATACAAGAAGTTGTTCGAAATGGATGACATAAAGCTAAGCTTTACAGAAGGAGCTCTAGAGTATGTGGTTGAAAAGGCAATAGAGTACAAACTTGGTGCTCGTGGCTTACGTTCTTTGTGTGAAGAAGTTTTGACCGATGCGATGTTCCATCTCCCAGGAACAAAGGAAAAAGAATTAAAGGTATCCAAGGCTTATGCTGAGGAGAAACTGAGCAAGACAACACTCAAGAAACTGAAGGCTGTTTCATAAGTTTTATTGAAATAGAATACAAAAATAAAAACCACTCTTTAACTGAGTGGTTTTTTAGTTAGGGTCGGTATGCCTAGCGTTATGCGATCTTATCTTTCTTGATAGTTATCGTCTTAGTTTGTTCTTTATTAGTATTGCAATATCTTTTTTTACAGCTCCAAGTGCTTCCGCAGGAACTAAGTGTAAAAAGTAATACTACAGCCATAATAGCAAGTGGCTTTTTCATGGTAAAACGGATCAATGGTTAATATTTGATTTAGAGGGAGGTATTATTTTATGATCACAAATTCAATCCTACGATTAATTTGGTCTTCAGCATCTGTACAATCGTTCTTGCAATCAACCAATGGTTGTGTTTCACCATAGCCTTTAGATACTAATCTATTGGCATCAATGCCTTTACTGATCAAGTATTTCATTGCTGAAGCAGCACGGTTTTCAGATAATTCCAGATTATAGCTGTTCTTTCCTTTGCTATCTGTATGTGCATTGATCTCAATTTTCATCTCTGGGTTTCCATTCAAGATGTCCACCACTTTGTTCAATGAAATAGTAGATTCATCCTTGATGGTCGATTTATCGAAATCGAAATATATGTTCTCAACTACGATCATCAGTTTGTCATCAACTTCCTTGATCGATGCAATTTCAGGATTCAATTCAAGATTCTTTGTATATGTGAATCGGCTACCTTTATCAGCTTCAAACTCTATAGTGCTTTCAACAAAACCATCTTTCAAGACCGTGATCTTATATATATCGAAAGGCACTACAGGGAAATCGTACTCTGCATTTTCATTAGTAACCTGACGACCGATCTCGCGTCCTTCTTCATCAACTAGGACAACTTCAGAATTAGGTAACGGAATTTGAGTTTCAGCATCTACAACAACACCTTTCAATAATTGTTTGATATCTTCTTTATAGAATCTATAGATGTCATAATTCCCTTCTCCACTATTCTTGTTGGACGATACATAACCTTGATTGTCCTTAGTTAGGAAGAAGGCTATTTCATTATTTTTGGAATTGAATTCTGTACCTAAATTCTTTGGGCTTCTGTACTCACCATTGATCACCCTACTTGCAAAAACGTCAAATCCACCAACAGTCTTATGACCTGTTGAAGAAAAATACAGATACTTACCTTCTTTAGTAAGGAAAGGATACTTTTCGTCTTTAGTACTATTTACGTTTTCACCTAGATTAACTGCTTCCTCCAATGATCCATCTTCCTTGATCTTGGCAGAATAAAGGTCAAATCCTCCAAAACCACCTAATCGGTCGGAAGCAAAAAACAAATGACCATCTCTAATGAATGGATTCTCTACTGAATGATAATCACTGCTAACATCTAAATGTTGAATATTTATCCAGTTACCATTGGAGTTTTCCATAAGGTCCGCTTTATATAACTGATAATTCTTGGAATTCTCTCTTGTGCTTCTCGTAAAATAAATGGTCTTCTCGTCTTCAGAAAATGCTACTTGCCCTTCATTTCCCTTAGTATTCAGGATTCTTGAAAATAATAATGGCCTTTTAAGCTGACCGTCTTTTTTAATGTCTATGCAAAACAGGTCTGTAAATGGTTGTCCTGTATTTGGATCGACACCATTTCCTAAAGCACCAATTTTCTTGGAAGAGACCATAATCAGTTTCCCTTTGAACATACCTGAACCTATTTCAGAATACTTGGTGTTAATGGCCGTTGTCAAGATTGAATAATCAGACCCATTGATTTCGTTGATCTCTTCGTCAAGCAAAACACCGTTCGATGGATTTGTTGAACCAAATGACATCTCAAAAGGTGCTTGAGAAAATGCAAGCGAACTCGTTAAAATAAGAGTGATGAGTAGTTTTCTTGAAGCGTTCATAATATTGGGCGTTTTATTAGTAACTGCTGTAAATGTATGCTTCTTCTTGTATCTAGCACAGTATTTAAAACACTTTTAGATGAATTAGATTCTATATTCGTTAAAAGGCAAATACGCATCATGTCATTTGTCGAAAACTCAACATATAATACATTTTAATGAATATTATATAAAAAAATCTAGTTAAATTATTAATAATTCTATAAAAATCTATAAATACTAAGAATAATTAAAAGTCAAAAAAATTCAATTTCTACTTTTTCTCGCATTTATCGGCGGATATGACGTTTTAACCACAAAGAATGAAAAATACTACATTTCTTGATCGATGAAAAACATGGTGGATTTTGATGAATTAGTGATTCATTCCCAGAAGTTCATCAATATAATCCCTAGTATTCGATAATCTGGGCACTTTGTGCTGTCCTCCTAGCTTATTATGAACCTTTAACCAATCATAGAAAAGGTTTTCCCTAGCCTGATTGATCTTCGGTTTGTTAAGCGTCATGTTATTATATCGTTTAGCTTCATAATCTGAATTAATGGATTTCAGGGCCTTGTCCAATAGCTCATTGAAGTCGTTCAGATCATTTGGAGGCGTCTTGAATTCTATCAGCCATTCATGCGCTCCTTTTTCTTTTCCTTGCATAAAAATAGGAGCTGCAGTGAAATCCACTATTTCTGCCTTCGTTTTAGCACAGACCTTTTTCAGGGCATCTTCTGCATTTTCGATGATCAACTCTTCACCGAAAGCATTTATATGGTGTTTGGTCCTTCCAGAAACCTTTATCCTGTAAGGGTCTATTGACGTGAATCGAACAGTGTCACCAATTTTATAGCGCCATAGACCTGCATTGGTGGTAATGATAACCGCATAGTTCTTGTCTTTTTCTACTTCTGCTAACGGAATTACCTTTTGATGCTTGGTGCCATAGCTGTCCATCGGAATGAATTCATAGAAGATTCCGTAGTCAAGCATCAAAAGCAGTTCTGAAGAATAATTCTGGTCCTGAATGGCAAAAAATCCCTCAGATGCATTATAGATCTCGTAATACTTAAAATTCTTTCGGGGCAGAATATTTTGGTATTGTTCTGTGTAAGGAACAAAACTTACGCCGCCATGAAAGTAAACCTCAAGATTAGGCCAGACTTCAAATAAACTGGTCTTGCCCGTCGTATCCAATACATTGTTCAATAGAACAAGCATCCATGACGGAACTCCTGCTAGGCTTGTGACATTTTCTAAAATAGTTTCATTGACTATTGCTTGCATCTTGGATTCCCAATCGCTCATCAAGGAAACCTTGTTGCTTGGTGTGCTGCTAAATTCAGCCCAAAAGGGCATATTATCAATTAGTATGGCAGATAAATCTCCAAAAACAGTTCCATTTTCTTTGTAAAGCTCCTTACTTCCTCCAAGTCTTAGGCTCTTGCCTGTGAACAATTGAGAATTCTCATTATTGTTCAAGTACATACATAACAAATCCTTGCTGGCTGCGTAATGACAATCTTCAAGCGATTCTGTGCTTACAGGAATGAATTTGCTTTTGGCATTGGTAGTACCACTAGATTTTGCGAACCATTTGATTGGCGAGGGCCAGAAGATATTAAGTTCGCCTTTTCGGGACCTCTCAATCGTATCCTGATAGTCTTCATATGAAAAGATAGGGACCCTTTCTGAAAATGTTTCATAACTCTTTATGGATGCAAAATCAAATTTCTTCCCGAATTCTGTATCCTTTGCTGTTTCAACAAGGGTCATGAGTAATTCATGCTGCACTTCATTGGGATATTTCAGGAATAGTTCTATCTGATGAAATCGTTTCTTCAAGAACCACGAAGCTATTGAATTTACTAGAGGGATTGGCATGGATTAGCTATCTTTACAAAGCTAAAAATACTAAATTCAAATGGGTTATCAGGGTGTTTTGACAAAAATGGAGACTGAATTTACAAGTCCGATTCAGTACTATTTAGTGTTCGAAATAGATTTTATACATATGAATCAACTTTTGGACAAGAATCTTAGGATCAAGTTCATTAAGCATCAATGTCTTAACTGTAAATTGGATCGACCTATTTACAGGCAAGGATTCTGTAGGACTTGTTTTTTTGAGATCCCACAAGCAGCAGAGTGGATCATGAAACCTGAGCTAAGCACAGCCCATTTGGACAAGGAAGATCGTGACCTTGAGTACGAGAAAAAAGTCCAACTACAACCACATGTTGTTTATTTGGCCAATTCGAGCAACGTCAAGGTTGGAGTGACCAGAAAGAGCCAAGTCCCTACCAGATGGATAGATCAAGGCGCCCATGAAGCTATCGAAATAGTTGAAGTGCCAAATAGGTATCTTGCTGGAATAACCGAAGTTGCCTTGAAGGGTCATGTTAGTGATAAGACAAATTGGCGCACCATGCTCAAGAATGAAATCGTTGACCAAGATCTGGTCGAATGGAGGAACAAGTTAAAGGAATATATCCCTGATGAAGCCAAGGAGTATTACATTGAAACCAATAACGAAACCAACTTAGAGTTTCCTGTGCTTAGTTATCCTGAAAAGCCCAAAAGCTTGAATCTAGACAAGACACCTGAATTTGCTGGAATCTTGAAGGGAATTAAAGGCCAGTATCTAATATTTGAGGACGACACGGTCTTCAACATTCGCGCAAACGAAGGTTATGTAATAGAATTAAAAGTAATTAGTTAGTCCACCTCGAGAAGTATTCTATCAAAACCGCCATCCAAACCAAGGAGAAATGCATCAGAGAATCGTTCTATTCGCAAACGATTCCTGTATTCGATCGCTTCAGCTTGATCCTTGAACAATCTGGAGAAATATCGCGTTAGTCCATCGCTGTATTTGTGCGAGAACATATTCTCTACATTATCGAAATGACCTTTCTTAGGGTTGTTACGGAAGGACCCAATTTGAACCGTATAGATTATTTGTCGCGAGTCCTTGTCTTGCAAAGTGGCCATCAAGGATTCAAAATTGTCCTGGTTTTGCGCTACCGTTTCAGCAGAAAAAAAACATATGAGCACTATGAGGGTAGTGGCTATTTTTTTCATTCGTTAAGGATTAATTAGGTAAGGCTAAAATATGAATTTTGCCACAAGTAATGGCATGATGGCTAAAAAACCAGAAGATTAACAATTATTTGGCTGATAGTTTGGTGTGATATATTTTATATTGTAAATAAAAAGCACATGAAGATTCCAGTTATGTTCTATATCTTTTTTACGACGATGCTTTTAATATTGATTACCATTTTCGTATCTATGGACATGCCATTCAATGTGGTGTTTTATTTAACTTGTTTTGGACAGCTGATGGTTTGCGTTATGGTTTATAAAGTTTTGAGGGACAATTACAAAACCGATAAGACGTTTAAGGATTTTTATGAAGATTTTCCCATCTCAGATACCTAATAGGAGCAAAGGCTAATTCAATTCAATATTGATCCAAATGAATTTCTTCATTTATTTCTAGGTTAAATCGCCTCCTGAACATATATACGCCTAAATATAACAAAGGGGTATCTAGGGCAGCCACCATAACCTTAAATAAGAATCCGCTGATCAGCAATCCTTTGAAACTGCTCCAAGGCAAAACGCCAAATGAGCACAACAAGAAAACGATCGAAAATGTATCGATAAATTGAGACATCCAAGTAGAGAAATTGTTACGCAACCACAGATGCCTGCCCTTGGTCAATCGTTTCCAAAAGTGGTAGATCTGTATATCAATGAACTGAGCAAATAGATAAGCTGTCATGCTAGCAAATACCGCAATAGCTGAATTACCAAATACCGTTTTGAACAAAGTGTCATCAACAGGAGAAAATGATACTGCTGGTACAGAATCCGCCACCAGTATTATCAATAGTGAGAATAGAGAGGCGAAAATTCCCGCAACCACGATCTGATTGGCGTTTTTCTTACCAAAGATCTCACTAATAAGATCGGTAATTAAGAAGGTCAAGGGGTAAGGTAGGATGCCTACAGAAATCTCGAACAATTTTGATCCAAAAACCTCCACGTCGAAGGGATACCAATAGAAGAATTTCTGGAATATCAAATTAGAGACCACTAAGGAGGTAATGAAAAGAGCTCCCAGATACAGGTAGATCCTGCGAGCAAGCTTGTGGTCTTTTGGCGTCATTTAAAACTTATTAACAGAAGGCCCTAAGATAGGACAAACTAATTTTGTTTTAGTTATTTTGCTTTAGTTTATGATGCAACTTAAAAAGGTTTATTTATCATTAGGAAGCAATAAAGGAGACAAATTCAAGAATCTTCAAGACGCTGTCAATGAAATATATCAATGTATAGGCAATGTTAAATTGATATCCAAGGTATATCAGTCTCCTTCAATGGGTTTTAAAAGTGATGATTTCCTGAATACATGCCTTATTGTTGAGACAACATTGACACCAACTAGAACTATTAAGGAGATTCTCAAGGTCGAGAAACGACTAGGCAGAGAACGAAGTGGCAAAGGATATGCAGCAAGAACCATTGATATTGATATTTTATTTTATGAAGACCGAAAAGTAAGTACTAAGACTCTGGAAATCCCACATCCTGAAATGCAAAACAGGCAATTCGTCTTATGGCCGCTAAATGATATTGCAGCGGACGTCATGCATCCAAGAATTAATAAATCAGTAAGTGAATTATTGGTTGAATGCACAGACAGTAGCCAAGTAGAACCTATACGGATCTGGCTCAAGAACCCGAGAAAGAAGCATTGCTTTACAAAATTCAATTATTTAGCGATTGAAGGGAATATAGGTGCAGGAAAAACAAGTTTGGCAACTATGATCTCGATGGATTTCAATGCCAAGCTGATACTTGAAAGATTTGCTGACAATCCGTTCTTGCCAAAATTCTATGAAGACCAAACTAGATATGCATTCCCATTGGAGATGTCATTCTTGGCTGACAGATATCAACAGATCAGCGATGATCTTTCACAGTTAGATCTTTTCAAGGATTTTATAGTATCGGATTATGACGTATTCAAATCTTTGATCTTTTCAAAAATCACCCTTCAAGAGGATGAGTTCAAGTTATATAGAAAGCTCTTTTACTTGATGCACAAGGACCTAGCAAAGCCCGATTTGTATGTTTATCTATATCAAAATACGGAGCGTTTACAAGAGAACATCAAAAGTCGAGGGAGGAAATACGAACAAGAAATAGATACGGAATATCTTGAGAAAATAAACGCTGGATATATTGAATTCTTGAGGAATCAAACAGGTTTCAATGTACAATTAATAGACATCTCCGATATGGATTTTGTAAAAAATCGTCATGACTACCTGAAAATACTTGACAAAATGTGTGATTATTCTGACAAATAGTATCATTTTCAATAAATCGCCCTAAATATTTGTTTTTTAAAAGCTTGTATTGTTATATTTGGCGATTAACTAGTACGATTTTGATGAAAAACAAGGGATTAATTGTGACAATTTTTGCTCTTCTTTTAGCAGTGAACTTGTCATTTTCACAGAGTAGTACAAAGAGTAGTAAGCCCCAAGTCACTGCATTATCCAAGGTTAATGTCAAGAACTATAACCGATGGTATGCAGGAGGTGGAGTTCATCACATTTTTGTACATGCCGATTTAAGGAATTTTGGTGTTAACGACCGAAAAGGTGAGTTTAGTTATGGATTCTACGGTTATGGAGGCTATATGTTCAATTCTATCTTAGGAGTTGAAGCCAAGTTTCACTATGATGATATTTACGGAGAGCCACAACAGTGGTCAAATGGTTATGATGTGCGATACACCGGCAGTAACCTTGATGAAGTCTACTTTGAAGGCAATTCCTATGGAGTGAGACTTCTCGGAGTCTTTAACCTTAGTAATTTTGCTCCTAGTGGAAAACGTTACCAAAGACGTTTCAATTTTGCGTTTTATACAGGTATTGGATATCACCAATACACTTCGAAACTCTATAGATTGGATACTGAAGAACTCGTTGTTGATTATGAGAATAATCCATTACGTAAGGATTACGCAAGCTCATGGTATTTGCCATTTGAGTTTGGAGCCAGTTATAGATTGAGCAGGAGAGTAGATATAGAATTCAGGCCAGCTTTGAATATTAATCATGAAGACGA
Source organism: Flavobacteriaceae bacterium (assembly GCA_013001365.1). Taxonomy (GTDB): domain Bacteria; phylum Bacteroidota; class Bacteroidia; order Flavobacteriales; family Flavobacteriaceae; genus JABABD01. Next base: position 2,872 of record JABDMQ010000156.1, on the reverse strand, counting down.
TCTTGATGCGGCTATTTCCAATAAACAGAATTACGAATTGTTCTTCACTACAAGTTTAGGTGCCGTTTATAAGTTTGGCGACAAGCGGAAACATCTTAAATGGACCAATGCCTATGATGAAGCATTGATAGAGATTGGAGATGGCGGTAGTGATTTCGAACTTAAGGATATCGATGGAGATGGAGTCATAGATGAATTGGACAAAGACAACTATACACCTAAAGGCGTTAAGGTATATGGTGATGGTACATCCATTGATTCTGATCAAGACCAAACGCCAGACTATAAGGACAAATGTCCATTCAAGAAAGGTAAACCATACTTACAAGGATGTCCTCCTACAAAAGATACGGATGGTGACGGTGTATTTGACGACGTAGATGATTGTCCTACAATACCTGGACCTATTTCAAACAATGGATGTCCAACGATACCAGAATCCGTATTGCAAGAGCTAAATTATATAGCTAAGAATATTTATTTTGAAACGGCAAAAGCCATTATCAAGCCAAGATCTTATGGAGACCTAACTAGAATTGCTGAAATTCTTCAAGAGTTCCCTAACGTAAGATTCTATATTGATGGACATACAGATAATGTAGGTAACGATACCTATAACTTAGCATTGTCAAGAAGACGTGCTGCGGCTGTTGTAACATTCCTTGAGAATAAAGGAGTTGATGGTAGACAATTAGAATCGCGAGGATTTGGTGAATCAAGACCTATAGAATCCAACAGTTCTCCAGGTGGAAGACAGTTGAACCGTCGTGTTGAGATACAATTGATCAATCCAGATCAAAATTAGACATATAATACTTCATTTAAAGAACGAAGAGCCTAAGGAATTAGGCTCTTTTTTTATGCTTTAAGTTTTATGAAAAAATCCCATATTACGATGCCAGCACTTACTGAAATGTTCAAGGAGTGTTTGGTGCCAAACTGCGGGATCTCTATGACATGATCACTTAGGTCCACCACATCTTGAGATACGCCTTTCACTTCATTGCCAAACACCAGGGCATAAGTGGCTTTATCTTCAACTTGGAATTCATGCAAAGCAATGGATTTATGGGCTTGCTCGATTGAGCATATATTTATATTTTGGGATTTAAGCGCCTTTACAAGGTCTATGGTGTTTTCAACGTATTCCCAATCGACGCTCTCAGTACTTCCTAAAGCTGTCTTATTAATATCCTTATGAGGCGGTTGAGCAGTTATGCCACAGAGATAGACCTTTTGTATCAAGAAGGCATCACAAGTCCTGAAAACCGACCCAACATTATTCAAGCTCCTGATATTATCCAGAATGACAATTATTGGAGTTTTTTTTGATTCTTTGAATTCTGATAAACTCAGTCTCTCAAGTTCACTGTTCTTTAACTTTCTCATCTTAATTGTTGTTCATAATGATTGATAACTTAATTAAGGCATGCTCTAAAATATACTTATTTTTAATCTTCAAAATTAGCATTTAATAAGGACATTAGGTTTGGCGGCAAAACAGAAAAAAGTTACACCATTAATGCAGCAGTATAATGCCATCAAGGTTAAGTACCCTGATGCATTGTTATTGTTTCGTGTGGGTGATTTTTACGAAACCTTTGGTGAAGACGCCATAAAAGCGTCAAAAATACTTGATATAATCCTTACCAAAAGAGGAGCTGGAAGCGAAACGGAAACAGAACTTGCCGGATTTCCGCATCATTCCTTGAATACGTATTTGCCTAAACTTGTGAGGGCAGGAGAGCGCGTTGCTATTTGTGACCAACTTGAAGACCCTAAACTAACAAAGAAAATAGTAAAACGTGGTGTGACAGAGTTAGTGACTCCGGGAGTTGCACTTAATGATGATGTGTTGAATTCTAAAAGCAACAATTTCTTGGCTTCCGTTCATTTCGGTCGAAACTTGATCGGTGTTTCCTTTATGGATATTTCTACAGGAGAGTTCTTGACATCCCAAGGCAATAAGGAGTACATTGATAAACTACTTCAGAATTTTGCTCCTAGTGAAGTCTTGGTATCAAAGGAATTCAAGAAAGATTTCGCAGAATCGTTTCCTTCTCAATTCAATATATTCTATTTGGAAGATTGGGTTTATCAAGATGATTACGCAAACGAAAAGCTTGTGAAGCATTTTCAGACCAATTCTTTAAAGGGTTTTGGCATTGATGATCTATATGAAGGCATTATCGCTTCAGGATCCATTCTTCATTATCTTGATGAAACCCAGCATAGGAGGTTGCAACATATTACTGACATCAAGCGTATAGCAGAAGACCAATATGTCTGGATGGATAGATTCACGATAAGGAACCTAGAACTTTATCATTCTTCCAATGAAAATGCAATAACGCTTTTAACGGTAATCGATAAGACGATTACACCAATGGGTGGTCGACTGCTGAAAAGATGGCTTGCACTGCCTCTCAAGAATGCAATGACCATACAGAAACGTCATGATATAGTTGAGTATTTAGTTAACAATAATCAAATATGTGAAAAGCTAAGGCATAATGTCAAGAAGATCAGTGATCTGGAAAGACTGATCTCTAAGGTTGCTACCCAGAAGATCAATCCTAGGGAGGTGATTCATCTGAAGAATTCACTTGAAGCCATTATACCAATTAAAGCCTTAGTTGAAAAATGTGATAATGATTCTCTTCGAGAATTAGGTGCTCAGATAGAACTTTGCGAGCAGCTTCGTGAACGCATTAAGGAAACATTGGTTGAAGACGCGCCGGTTAATATACTGAAAGGAAATACCATATCGTCGGATTTCTCACAAGAATTAGGGCAGTTACGGGCTTTGGCCTATTCGGGCAAGGACTATCTGGATAAAATGCTTGAGCGAGAATCAGAGCGTACTGGCATT
>JABDMQ010000194.1 GCA_013001365.1 Flavobacteriaceae bacterium | reverse complement strand
TCTTTATGTCTTTATGTGCAATTACCGCAGAAATATTCCTTTCGGAAGCCCCTTGTGCAATTGCCCTTACGTTCACATTGTCCTTACCAAGTGCACGGAACATCCGGCCGCTTATTCCTTGGTGACTTTTCATATTGTCCCCAACTACCGCAATAATGGCCTGCTCTTCTTCAACAAGCAACGGATTGATCTTCTTCAAGGAGATCTCATAGGCGAATTCTTGATCGACAATTTCCTTCGCATTCTTGGAATCCTTACTATGGATTCCTACACAAATGGAATGCTCGGAGGATGCTTGGGTGATCATGACCACATTCACGTTCCCTCTTGACAATGCCTCGAATAGTCGTTTTGAAAACCCTGGTATACCGACCATGCCATTCCCTTCTAGCGTTAGTAAGGCAATGTCCTGGACATGGCTTATCCCTTTTACTGGGCCATTTTCCATATTCGTCTTACGTGTGATCAAGGTGCCTTTGTCCTTGGGCTCAAAGGTGTTTTTTATAAGGATCGGGATGTTCTTGTCAAGAACCGGTTGAACTGTTGGCGGATACAATACTTTGGCTCCGAAATGGGACAATTCCATGGCCTCCTGATAGGATATCTGCTCTATTGGAAATGCTTGTTTAACCAATTTAGGATTCGCAGTGAACATACCACTTACATCCGTCCAGATTTCAAGAATAGAGACCTTCAAGGCTGCCGCGATCAAGGCTGCCGTAAAATCGGAACCGCCTCTTCCTAATGTCGTTGTAACGCCTTTTTCGTTGCTAGAAACGAATCCTGGAAGTATGACCACCTTGGATGTATTGCCTTTGAAGAATTCTGAAATGTTCCTGTTGGTTTTCCTAGAATTGACATTCGCCTGGGTAAAGTCGGAATCTGTAATGATCAACTCGCGACTGTCCTTTAGTTCGACCTTCTTGAGACTGGCCTTGGCAGCCTCGGAAATTATATATGAAGACAATAGTTCGCCAAAACTTAGGATCTTGTCTTTGGTCTTGTCCGAAAATTCATTTATCAGGAAAATACCTGTGAGTATCTGTTCCAGTCTGTTGATCTTCGCATCGATCTCCTTCAGCACTGTTTTTTGACCAGCACCTTTAATCAGCTGTTTCGCTGTGTCTCTATGGCGCTTCCTTATCTGTTTGCAGACCTCTAAATAGCCCTTATCCTTTTCTGTGGCCAACATGCCAGCTTCGATCAGGGTATCTGTTGTGCCTCCCAATGCGGAAACTACGGCTGCAATTTTCTGTTTCCTGGATTCTGATCTTAGAATCTCAATGACCTTGGAAATATTCTCGGCATTTGCTACGGAGGTTCCTCCGAACTTCAAGACTTTCACTTAGTATATTTTGGTTGATTAATTACGTTAAAAATTCGAACAGGTCTGGTTTGTCATTCAAGTATTCACCAAAAAATTTAGCTTCCTTCATTCTATCAATAAGGGGCTGCAGATGTTCTGGTTTTTCTATTTCGATTCCGACAACGGCTGGACCAGATTCTCGGCTTGTACGTTTCGAATATTGAAAATGAGTAATGTCATCTGTTGGTCCCAGTATGTTGTCCAAGAAATCTCGTAATGCTCCGGCACGCTGTGGGAAGCGGATGATGAAATAATGCTTAAGACCACCATACAACAAAGCTCGCTCCTTGATTTCAGCAGTTCTTGTAATGTCATTATTACTTCCGCTGACGATACATACCACATTCTTGTCCTTTATTTCCTCGGCATAAGAATCCAGTGCAGTAATGGTCAAAGCTCCTGCGGGCTGAACAACGATAGCATCCCGATTATAAAGCTCTAGAATGGTCTGGCAGACTTTTCCCTCTGGAACAGCGATCACTTCATGAAGCAATTCCTTGCAAATATTGAAGTTAAGGTCACCAACACGTTTTACTGCCGCACCATCTATGAATTTATCGATATGCTCTAATGTGACAATCCTATTTTCTTCTATGGATTTTTGCATGGCTGGAGCACCTCCAGGTTCGACCCCAATGATCTTTGTCCTTGGAGACAGTACTTGAAAGACAGAACTCAGGCCTGCTGCCAACCCGCCGCCGCCGATTGCCACAAAGAGATAATCTATGGGTTCCTTTACTTGCTCAATGACTTCTAGACCTACAGTAGCCTGGCCTTCAATGATTTTCTTTGAATTGAATGGATGGATAAACGTTCTTCCTTTTATTTCACATTCTTTTTTAGCTGCTTCATAAGCATCATCAAAACTATCTCCTATGAGCTTTATCTCTATCTGATCTTCGCCAAACATCTTAACCTGCTCCAACTTTTGTTTTGGGGTTGGGGTAGGCATGAAGATTATTCCTTTGATCTTCAGTTTTGCACAGGCAAAAGCAACGCCTTGAGCATGATTGCCTGCGCTTGCACAAACAATGCCTTTCTTTCGTTGTTCCCTGTTCAATGAGCTTATCTCGTTATATGCACCTCGTATCTTGTAAGATCGCACCTGTTGAAGATCCTCTCGCTT
>JABDMQ010000169.1 GCA_013001365.1 Flavobacteriaceae bacterium | reverse complement strand
AGAGGTAATTGCACAGAAATAATTTTATCAAACTTCGAATAAAGCATTTAGAATTTTATTGCTTGTATATGACTGTATTACAACTTGTTATGCATCTATTTTTTTAGTTCTGTTTTTTCCATATTTTAGTTAGCAATATCGAGGGTTTCGTGCGGTGGGGATTGTACGAAATTTCTTGACTGGCCCATTTGCTATTAAGGTAATGGGCCTTTTTTTATTTCTAATATTTACTCACAGATTTAGACTTTTTAATCATAATTAAACCTAAGGATTTGTTCAATGTTTAAAGTTCAACTAAACTGATTAACCAATTTATTTTGGCACAGGATTTGATAAATTTAATATGAGTTCGTTTACAACATGAAACATAAAGTAAACCTTTAGCGTCCCTAAAAAGAAACATGTTAGAAACTCAATTTAAAGCTACCCCAGAACCTACTTTGGGGTAGTTTTTTCATTGCCGGAAAGCTACCTTGTCCATCTCTCGAACTGTCTAGATAAGGTTGCTTAGTTTGCATGAGCAAAACTTATAATAATATCATGCTGATTGCATAAAATATATAATGTGAAGTACACTGGCTAGAACAAACCTTCAATATTCCCTTCAGCATCAATACTAATCCTGTCTGATGCTGGGCTTCCTGGCAATCCAGGCATGCGCAAGATGTTGCCAGCCATTGGAATAATGAATCCAGCTCCTGTAGCAATCTCAAAATCCCTTATATGTATATCGAAATGTTTAGGTCTACCTAATCGTTTTTCATCATCGCTCAAGCTCTTCTGGGTTTTTGCTATACATATCGGTAGTTGATCGTAACCTAAAGATTCGTAACGCTTCATGCGGTTTCTTGCCTTATTGGTGAGAATTACATTTTCGGCCCCATAGATTGTTTTGCATACTTTTTCCATTTTCGTTCGAATAGAATCCTCAAGATCATAAGTAGGGGTGAAGGAAGAATTACATTCTTTTACCGAGCAAACTACTTTTTTTGCCAAGTCTAGACATCCTTTACCTCCTTCTGCCCAACCCTTGCTCAAAGCCACATCTACCCCCATTTTATTGCAGTGCTCAATAAGTAGTTTTTCTTCTTCAGATGTATCGCTACTAAACGAGTTAATAGATACTATAACAGGCACTCCAAAACTCTGTAAGCTATGTATATGTCTCTCTAAATTAGGTAACCCATTTCTAAGAGCTTCAAGATCTTCGTTCGTAAGATCTGTCAATGGTTTACCACCATGATATTTAAGTGCTCGAATAGTAGCGACCAGAACGATGGTCTTAGGTGATAATCCTCCTGCCCGACACTTTATATTCATGAATTTTTCAGCACCTAGATCAGCTCCAAAACCAGCCTCGGTAATAACATAATCACTCATACTCAATCCCATTTTAGTAGCAATGATAGAATTGGTTCCCTGCGCAATATTTGCAAAAGGACCACCATGTATTATTGCTGGATTACCTTCTAATGTTTGTACTAGATTTGGCTTTATGGCATCCTTAAGCAAAACTGTCATCGCTCCTTCAGCCTTGAGGTCCCTTGCGTAAATTGGTTTACCTTCAAAGGTGTCTCCTACATATATATTACCACATTTCTCCTTCAGGTCCTGAAGGTCTTTACTTAGACATAAAATAGCCATGATCTCCGATGCTGCTGTTATATCAAAGCCTGTTTCCCTTGGAATTCCACCAGACTTCCCACCCAAAGCTGCGACAATATTTCTTAGTCCACGATCATTCATATCCATACATCGTTTCCAGATAACGGTTCTTGGATCTATGTTCAAGCTCTTGGTCTTACTCTGGATATTATTATCGATAAGTGCTGCAAGTAGGTTATTCGCATTTTCAATGGCATGAAAATCACCAGTAAAATGTAGGTTAATGTCCACCATTGGGATTACCTGACTCCAACCACCACCAGCTGCGCCACCCTTTATTCCGAAAACAGGTCCTAGGCTTGGCTCTCGAATAACTACAACAGCTTTTTTATCATTAAGACTCAAGGCGTCACCAAGTCCAATTGATGTCGTTGTTTTTCCTTCACCAGCTGGAGTTGGAGTTATTGCTGTAACTAATATTAGATTACTCTTCTTAACACTTTCCTCATTGATTAGATCAAGCGGTAATTTGGCCTTGTCGGAGCCATAATATTCCAATTGATTCTCAGAAATGTTCAGTTTTTTTGCAATTTTTCCAATATGTCGAGCCGGAATGCTTTGGGCAATTTGTAGATCTGTCATTAACTTATTTTAGGGCATAAAATTAATGCATTCCGAAGCCTAATAAATGAGAATTATCAGGTTAGACAAATATGCTAGAAAAATAGAAGCTAAATATTAAGAATCCAACTCTTCCATGGTATGATATACATTCTGCACATCATCGTCTTCCTCAAGTTTTTCAAGAAGTTTCTCGACATCAGCAGCCTGTTCAACTGTAAGTTTCTTTGTGACTTGCGGAATACGTTCAAATCCAGAAGAGAGGATTTCAATATCGCGCTCCTCTATTGCTGCTTGAATAGCCCCAAAATTCTCGAATGGGGCATAAATCAATATGCCATCATCATCGACAAAAACCTCTTCAGCTCCAAAATCGATGAATTCCAATTCTATTTCCTCTGCATCCAATCCTTCAGACGGAATCCTGAAATTACAAGTATGGTCAAACATGAATACAACTGAGCCGGACGTACCTAAATTGCCATCGCATTTATTGAAATAGGAACGAACATTGGCCACTGTTCGCGTATTGTTATCTGTTGCAGTTTCTACTAGAACAGCAATGCCATGAGGCGCATATCCTTCAAAAACAACTTCCTTGTATTCTCCTTGACTTTTATCGCTTGCGCGTTTTATGGCTCTCTCAATATTGTCTTTTGGCATATTGACCGCCTTGGCATTCTGAATTACAGCACGTAAACGTGAATTACTATCAGGGTCAGGTCCACCTTCCTTAACGGCCATGACAATGTCCTTACCAATACGGGTGAAGGCCTTGCTCATTGCAGACCATCGTTTCATCTTACGCGCTTTGCGGAATTCAAAAGCTCTTCCCATTACTTTAAAATGATTTTAAGAAGTTATTAGTGATATTGGACAAATTTAAAAAAATTGAATTTCTACAGCAGATCAATCCTCTTCTTCCTCCACTATTGATTCAAATGCCTCCGCCAATCGAAAATCTTTTTCAGTAACGCCCCCAGCTTCGTGAGTTGATAGTGATATGCTCAGGGTACCATAGACATTCGACCAATTCGGGTGATGATTCATTGCTTCGCACTCAAAAGCCATTCTGCTCATTGCACTAAAACAATCCTTGAAATTCTCGAACTCGAATGTAGAATGAATAGCATCTTTGCGGTATTTCCATTCTGGGAATCTTAGCAATCGTTTTTCTATTTCTTCTTTGCTTAACTTTTGCATAATACTCTAATTAAATACTACAAGTTAAGATTATTAATTATTTCCTCGCTTTTGATCTGTAAGTTTTTTGGAAGCATGTTCTCTTTAGGAAGTACTGCAAGGAAGCGATCGTCATTTGTAGTATAGACACGTTTATATATTGGTTGGTGATTGTTCAAGTGAATGACAATGTCATTAATCAATTCTTCATGATGCAATAGGTCTAGGCTACCTAAATGAAAAATACCTGATTTATTTCTATTGATTATATAATGAATTTGTTGAGTGACTTTCTCATCGGTTGTTGCATTAATAATTAAATTAGGGAATAACTCTATGGCCTTTTTCTCTTTGAGTTTCTCCTGTATTTCCTTTATTCTTGGCGAATGTACCCCAAACACCATTGGCAATCGTAATATGGTATATTGTTTTTTTGGCAAGAGCATGAGCATGTTCTCTATCTTGATCTTGAATCGACCATAAACACTTTCACTCAAGGTTTTATCATATTCATAGCTTGGGAATTTGCTATAAGCATCAAAAACGTTGGCCGAAGAAAGAAAGATGATCTTTGTTTTGGTCAATTCAGCATATTCAATCAAATGCTGATGCATGATCACCTGTGAATTGAATTCTCCTCGAATGGCAGATATCACGATTGAAGGCTTTATTTCCTTTAGGACTTCGAATATATCATCTGCTTCAAGATTGAATTGATGAAACTGATGGTTCTGCCTGAAGAATTCATTTGGCGTATTATAGGTGCCATAGGTGTCAAAATAGCCCAAAAGCTCTTTATAAAGCGCATTACCTATAAAGCCGCTTGCTCCTAATATCAGTATCTTTTGTTTACTTGGGGCTGCGATGACTTAAGAATTAGGTTTATAAAAAGGAGGTCTAACTACAGTGGCTGGAACAGCATTCTTCCGGATTTGTATGTTTATCTTGCTTCCTTCATCTGAGAATACCGGAGGCACATAACCCATTCCTATTCCTTTTCCTAAGGAAGGTGACATTGTCCCTGAGGTCACTTCGCCAATTTTCTTGCCTTGGCCATCTACAATATCGTATCCCTGACGTGGAATGCCTCTGTCATCGAGTTCAAACCCAACCAGTTTTCTTTCTGGACCTCTTCGTTTTTCATCCTCTAGGGCATCAGAATTCGTGAAGACTTTAGAGAACTTGGTTATCCAGCTCAGGCCAGCTTCAATAGGAGAGGTGGTTTCATCTATATCATTACCATAAAGACAATATCCCATTTCGAGCCTTAAGGTATCCCGTGCTGCCAATCCAATTGGCTTGATTCCGTAATCTTTTCCAGCTTCCAAAACCTTATCCCATATTTGCTTTAACTCACTATTCTTGCAGTAGATCTCAAAACCACCAGAACCCGTATATCCAGTGGCCGAAATTATTACATGCTCAATTCCTGCAAAGTCACCAATAATAAAGTTATAGAACTTAATTTCTGAAAGATCATGACTGGTCAAGGATTGCATTGCCTCAACTGCTTTAGGCCCTTGAATGGCCAATAACGAATAATCCTCGCTTATATCGCGCATTTCTGCACCGACATCATTCTTGGATTCAATCCATTTCCAGTCTTTTTCAATATTACTGGCATTAACCACTAATAAATAGGTTTCGTCCTTTATCCTATAAACAATCAAATCATCTACTATTCCTCCAGTATCATTTGGTATGCAACTATATTGCGCTTTCCCGATGGTTAATTTTGAAGCATCATTACTACACACTTTCTGGATCAGACTTAAGGCATTTGGCCCTTCAATAAGGAATTCTCCCATATGAGAAACATCGAAAACACCAAGATCGTTCCTTACTGTTTCATGTTCAATATTTACACCTTCGTAAGATACTGGCATATTGTATCCAGCAAAGGGTACGATTTTTGCTCCAAGAGCTTTATGAGTTTCTGTAAGCGCCGTATTTTTCATCCGTATTGCTTGTTAAATGCATTGCAAAAATATTGAAAATCATTGATGGAATAACTTAAAATTCTCAATTATTCGTTAGAAGTTAATTATTGTTAATATGAAACGCCTAATACAACATATCGCTGATAAATGTGTATTTTTCTCCAATAAATAAAACTATTATGGTGAAGTTCAAATCCTTGCTAATTTGCTTAATGGCTTTTGGAACACTTTTCGGTCAAAATGGTCTCCCAGAGGATTATCTTAGTAAAGAATTCCATAAAGAAAGACGAGATGCCTTGAGAGCTAAAATGCCACGCAATAGCATAGCCACTTTTTTTGCTAACCCTGTTAGAAATAGGTCCAATGATGTACAATATATTTATCATCAGGACCCTGATTTTTAT
>JABDMQ010000167.1 GCA_013001365.1 Flavobacteriaceae bacterium | reverse complement strand
GTTATAGTTAGTGAAAATTGAATCTTAATGTCAAAATGATAATTTATTCTTGCTTGAATTTGTTTAAAATTAATGGCTTGTCACGTAGATTCATGAATGGTTTTTCATACCACCTGAACAATGCGTATGACAGCATAAAGGAAACAACCCAAAATAACAATGCCATAATGCATTTGCCCAGTAACGACATCGATGAAACATCTACATATTTTTCAATGGTTAACAGCAATATCGAGTAATTAACCAAATACAAGCTGTACGATAGAAGACTTATCCATGTAATTGTCGGCCTTAAAATCGTCGACTTCCGCCAAGAATCCAGGAATGGCAAGAATAAGGCAATGCTGATCGAAACCAACGGCAGATACAATAGGTTATAGAAAAATGACGAGTTTTCAGGCAACCAACTGAATTTGAATATGACTAAATGCATTGCTATGAAAAGTCCCGCACCAGCAATCATCCACCCAAATCTATAGTTCTTCCAAGAATGCTTAAACCGCGTGGAAATGTATGCGGCAACAAATCCATAGTAAATGCTATCGATCCTATAGATCACAACCTTCCTTAAATCCTGACTCCAAAAGGCTTGATTCTCTACCTCCTCATTTAAATGAAAGATCAGTCGGAAAATGGTGATCAATACGATTATTATTATCGTAACTAAAAGTAAAATCCTTGTCTTGTCGGTCTTCTTAAAAAAGAAAAAGAATATCAAAAGAAGCATGGGCCCAATGATATACGCAAACTCTTCAATGGAAAGACTCCAGGATTCCGTAAAGAAATCCATTTGTCCAGAAGAAAAATTCTGCAAAAAGAGAAAAAATGCCGGAACCCCTTTTAAAGGCATGTCATGCAAATAATAAAGCAGTATGATATTGATAATCAAGATCAAATAATAATTAGGCAGGGTCCGCAACCAACGTCGAACCAGAAAGTACAACATGTCCTTACCCTTTGTTTTACCTTTTTGTATCTGTCGAAGAAGAATACCTCCAATAAGGAATCCGCTCAAAACAAAGAATATATCGACACCAATGGCACCAAAGAATTTTATAATGGTCAAAATCAACGATTCCTCGCCACGAAACATCAATAAACTTGTATGGGAAATAAGAACCAATGAAATCGCCACTGCCCTCATGACATCCAACCCGAAAATCCTTTTTGAATAATCGATTTTCATGACCTATGATCAAATCTTTGCTTAATTGATTCCTTATCCCGAATGTCCATCATTGGTCGTTCGAACAAGCGATATAATATGTAGGACAAGACAATGGTCAATAAGAAATAGATTAGGACATAGCTCATTGTTCCAAACTTAGACAAGCCTTCTGATGGGAAATACTGCTTCATTAAACGCAATACCACCGAGTAATGCAGTAAATACATTGAATATGAAATAACACTAATGTAAGTCACAGGTATTAACATAGGTTTAGCTGCCGATCTGATACTGGACAGCAATGGAAGTGTAAATGCAATGGCAATGGAATTCAATGGTAAATAGAGCACATTCCAGAAAAATGAGTGCGATTCAATAAATATCTGCTTTAGAGTGATCATGATGTTCATACCTACGAAAATCACTCCTCCGATCATAAGAAACAACCATTTGAAACGGCTCCAATTCTTAGGAAAAACCATGGAAAGCCAAGCAGCAAGAACTCCATAATAAATAGCATCAATCCTATAAATCGTCATAGCCTTCAGATTCACATTCCAGAAGACCATGTCTTTGATGGTATCATTACTGTTATAAACGCATTTTGTAATAATGAATATGGCTATAACCAACAATGTAACAAAAAGGAACATTGCTCTCTTACTTACCTTGATTCTCAAGAACAATATCAGATACAAAAACAATGGCCCAATGATATAGGCGAATTCCTCGATTGGCAAACTCCAGGATTCGCCAAAGAACGACGGCATTTCAGTAGTGAAGTTCTGTAAGAAGAGAAAATAACGTCCTAGATGCTCCGGTAGATCGGTACCTAGAAAAAGCGCCAATACTATGTTGACGATCAATATCAAGTAATAATTGGGCAATGTCCTGAACCAACGCCTGATCCAGAAATACTGGATATCCTTGAAATTAAAATCTTCCCTTACATAAAGTTTATAAAGTATTCTTCCGATCAAGAAACCACTCAAGACAAAGAAGATCTCTACACCCATAACACCAGCAAGGCTCATTAAATCTGTTAAAAGGCTTTTGGATTGCGGTAATATCCATATAGCATGAGAGAACACAACCAGTAAGATGGCAACAGCACGCATGATGTCCAATCCAAAGATTCGCTTTTCGTAATTAATATCCACGTCCTGGTTTTATGTTTCTAGGTTTCACTAAATTTGTTTCAAACGACGGATAAATGAAATTTCTCACGCTTAAAAATATATTTATTTTACTTCTTTTGGTGGTTATTATTGGATTAATTTATTTCAAGTCACTTCAAACAAGACACCAGGAACTCATTAAGTCCAAGGTTTATTATTCCTTTGGATTGGTCGACTCTGAATGGAAGAAAGATCTATCAGACAATAAAGTGACGTTCACAACACCAACCTTTGTAATAAGCAATATTTACAAGTCGATGGAAGGACCAAAATCCGATACGTATATTGCCATAGACGACACCAAGGAAGAATTGCTTTACTTGACCTCTTTCAAGACCAATGCCTTCTCAAGTGACGAGAAACGACGCATGCCCAACGATTTTGTTTGCCATACGAATTTCGAATATCGCGACGGCGAGCATTATAATCGATGGAATTTTACAGAACGTATCAATCAGACATACCCGAGGATAACATCAATAAGCAATGGTATTGAAGAGTTCGAATTACCTGATGGCTTTGGATTCCCTGTGTTCTCTAACGAACGCATCCTATTGAATGCTCAGGCACTTAATCACAATGTTACAGATTCTACATTCAAAGTGAAGCATAAGATAGAGATTGGCTTCACGAAAGATACCGACAAACGACTTATACCGTTACAACCTAAGACCATCTTCATGATGTTTCCTTTTGATATTGATAATCCTTTTGTAGGTCCAAC
>JABDMQ010000098.1 GCA_013001365.1 Flavobacteriaceae bacterium | reverse complement strand
TACGCATTGTTCAGGTGGTATGAAAAACCATTCATGAATCTACGTGACAAGCCATTAATTTTAAACAAATTCAAGCAAGAATAAATTATCATTTTGACATTAAGATTCAATTTTCACTAACTATAACTCAATAAAACAGGTTCAAATTGGCGATTTATTAAAAGAAACGCAAACGTTTTCGTAATTCATTGCAAATATTTTAATTGTCTCCCTAAATTCGTAATTTTGCTTGACTTTTATACTAACAACAAACAAAACAATAGCATATGGCATTCGATATCGACATGATCAAGAAGGTTTACTCTCAGATGGGTGAGCGGGTAAATAAAGCTCGAAATATTGTAGGTAAACCATTGACATTAAGCGAAAAAATCCTCTATTCCCATTTGTGGGACAATCTACCATCGCAGCCCTATAAAAGAGGTAAGGATTATGTGGATTTTGCTCCAGATAGAATTGCATTGCAAGATGCAACTGCTCAAATGGCCTTACTACAATTCATGCAAGCAGGCAAAAAAAAAGTTGCCGTTCCAACAACAACACATTGCGATCACTTGATACAAGCCAAGCAAGGAGCCGAAAAAGACCTTAAGAGAGCTAATGATGTGAGTAGTGAAGTCTTCAATTTCTTGGAATCTGTATCGAATAAATACGGACTAGGATTTTGGAAGCCTGGTGCAGGAATCATACATCAAGTTGTCTTGGAGAATTATGCCTTTCCAGGAGGGATGATGATAGGAACTGATTCGCATACCGTTAATGCTGGTGGATTAGGGATGATCGCTATAGGAGTAGGTGGTGCTGATGCCGTCGATGTTATGGCAGGTATGGCTTGGGAGCTTAAATTCCCTAAGTTGATAGGTGTTAGATTAACAGGAAAATTATCTGGTTGGACTGCGCCAAAGGATGTCATCCTTAAAGTTGCCGAAATTTTGACTGTTAAAGGTGGAACTGGTGCCATAGTTGAATATTTTGGACCTGGTGCCCTTTCTATGTCCTGCACAGGTAAAGGAACAATTTGTAATATGGGCGCAGAGATCGGTGCCACGACTTCAACATTCGGTTACGACGATTCAATGGAGCGTTATTTAAGAGCTACCGATAGGGAAGATGTTGCCGACGCAGCCAATAAGGTCAAGGAACATTTAACAGCCGATCCTGAGGTCTACGCAAATCCAGAACAATATTTTGATCAAGTCATAGATATCGACCTTTCTGAGTTAGGCCCTTTGCTAAACGGACCTTTCACACCAGATTTGTCAACGCCAGTAGGTAAGGAAATGACAGAAAAGGCCTCTTCAAACGAATGGCCTATGAAAGTAGAATGGGGACTGATAGGCTCGTGTACTAATTCATCGTATGAGGATCTTTCCCGCGCCGCTTCAATTGCGCAACAAGCGTTAGATAAAAAATTAAAGACAAAGGCAGAGTTTGGTATCAACCCTGGGTCAGAACAAGTAAGATATACTGCAGAACGTGATGGTATCCTTCAAGTATTTGAGGATCTGGATGCAACGATATTCACTAATGCTTGTGGACCATGTATTGGACAGTGGGCGAGATATAGCGATCCGAAGAATGCACCAAAGAACAGTATTGTGCATTCATTCAATAGGAATTTTGCTAAACGTGCAGATGGTAATCCAAACACGCATGCCTTTGTAGCTTCTCCAGAGATAACGGCGGCCATAGCAATAGCTGGACGATTGGATTTCAATCCGCTTACTGATACCTTACTCAACGAAGATGGACAGGAAGTCATGTTGGACGAACCAACAGGATGGGAATTACCTCCAAAAGGCTTTGAAGTAAAGGACAATGGCTATCTAGAGCCAGTTGCCGACGGAAGCGACATCAACATAAAAGTAAATTCAGAGTCTGAACGTTTGCAGTTACTAACGCCTTTTGAGCCAATTGGCAATGAGATAAAAGGTGCTAGACTATTGATAAAGGCATTCGGTAAATGTACAACGGATCATATCTCAATGGCTGGACCGTGGTTGCGATTTAGAGGACATCTAGATAATATTGCCAATAATACGCTTATTGGAGCTGTTAATGCCTTCAACAAGAAGACCAACTTTGTCAAGAATCAATTAACTGGTGAAT
>JABDMQ010000074.1 GCA_013001365.1 Flavobacteriaceae bacterium | reverse complement strand
GAGTAAGTATGATAGATCAAGATTCTACATCCAGTTTTTTTATCATGGCTATCCTCCGTATTACAACAATTTGAAAGGACGGCCATTTTTCAAGAACATTGATGAAATGGTAGTGCTGACTCATGAGTCATATAGACAGCATAAGGATTTTTATACCTCTTTGCCATGCAGGTTCTCAGTATTGCATAATGGGGTTGACAGAAAGAAATTCAGGCTTTTGCCAGACAATGAAAAGGATAAGCTAAAAGCAGAATTTAACGTTCAAGATAAAACGGTATTCCTTTGGTGTTCGCAAGATAGGCCAAAAAAGGGCCTGGATTTGACCTTGGACGTTTGGAGACGGCTCTACGATAAAAACAAGAAAATTTTGCTTTGGGTTATTGGGGCTAATAGGAACATGGACATCGAAGGTGTTGAGTTCATTGGTAAAGTACCACATGAAGAGATACATAAGTATTATCAGGCATCTTCTATTTATCTATTTCCTTCTCTAACAAAAGAAGGCTTTGGATTAAGCCTGATTGAAGCTTTGTTCTGCGGGAATTTATGTATTGCATCAAATAATGGAGGAATCCCTGAAGTTCTTGAAAAGGGTAAATATGGTCAACTGGTTGAAAGGCCAAATTTTATTGAGGATTGGTTGGATAACATAGAAAAGGCATTGAATAGAATTGACTCCTATAATCTTGAAATACCAGAAGGAAAATACGATATAAAAGAATGGTGTAAAAGCATGAACTCAAGAATTGAGAGTGCTAAAACTAGCTTGGCTTAATTGAAACAGCAAAAAAACATAATAATCATACCAGCAAGGGGTGGCTCAAAAAGATTGCCTAAAAAAAACCTTATTCTTCTAAATGAGAAACCATTGATAGAGTATACATTAGATTATGCAAAAGCAAACTTGAATATTGCTGAAAGGGTGATTGTTTCTACAGATGATGAGGAAATCAAGGACATATCATTGAAAAACGGAATTGAGGTCCAGAAAAGACCAGAGGAATTATCTGGAGACAATGTGCCCACAGTCGATGTCCTGAAGCATGTTATCACGGAACTTGATGACGACTTTGATAATGTTATTTTATTACAAGTCACAAATCCATTAAGACCTAAGGACCTCCTAAGCAAAGCATATAGGACTTATATTGATGGAGGGTATTCCAGCTTGATGACTGTTACAAGGAATTTTCAGAAATTCGGAAAGATAGTTAACGATGAGTTTGTTCCCTATAATTACGAAATCGGTCAAAGAAGTCAAGACCTAGAGCCATTGTATTTTGAAAACGGTCTCCTTTACATAACTAAGACATCCTTAATAGAAAAAGGCCAGATCATGGGAGTGAACAATTTCCCTTATATAGTGAACCATCCTTTTGCTCATGTTGATATCGATACTAAAGAGGACTTGGACTGGGCTTCATTCTTAGCAAACAGTAAATCATCAAATGAAGAATCGACCTCATGAGTAATCCGCATATTGAAATAGCTGGAAGAAAGATTGGGTTAGATTTTCCACCATTGGTCATTGCTGAAATAGGAATCAATCATGAAGGCTCACTTCAAGTCGCAAAGCAAATGGTAGATGCGGCATATAGAGCTGGAGCCGAAGTTGTGAAGCATCAAACACATATAGTCGATGATGAAATGAGCGGTGCAGCGAAAAAAGTTACTCCTGGTAATGCAGAGGTTTCAATATACGAGATCATGAAACGTTGCGCCCTAGATGAGGATGATGAAACGGCCCTAAAAGATTATGTCGAATCCAAAGGGATGATTTTTATATCCACTCCATTTTCAAGAGCTGCTGCAGAAAGATTGGAAAGAATGAATGTGGCAGGATATAAGATTGGTTCTGGCGAGTGTAACAATTATCCATTATTAGAGCATATAGCACGATTCGGAAAACCTGTAATTTTAAGTACAGGCATGAATACCATAGAAAGTGTTAGTAAAGCAGTTGCCATTTTCGAAAAATACAATGTGGATGTTTCTTTATTGCATACTACTAATTTATATCCGACACCTGCCAATTTAGTGCGATATGGTGCAATGACGGAGTTGCATGAAGCTTTTCCTAATAAAGTGTTTGGGTTATCTGACCATACAACCTCTAACCATGCATGCTTAGGTGCCGTTGCTTTGGGTGCATCTATTTTAGAAAGGCATTTCACGGACCATAAAGAACGCACAGGACCGGATATCGTATGTTCGATGGATGAAAATGAATGTAAGGAACTTATCTTGGGCAGTGAACTTATATGGCAGATGCGTGGAGGAATAAAAGAACCTGCAGATGAGGAGAAGGTTACCATCGATTTTGCTTTTGCAACAGTTTGCTCAATTTCAGATATTAAAAAAGGAGATGTATTCACAAAGGATAATATTTGGGTTAAACGCCCTGGCACAGGAGAAATCTTGGCTGAGGAATTCGATTCAATAATTGGGCGTAGTGCAAAGCATGATGTAAAGAACGATCAACAGCTAACTTGGAATGATATTGAATAGATGAGAAAAATAGTATTCCTTACTGGTACAAGAGCTGATTTTGGAAAGATAAAGTCCCTGTTGCAAATTCTCCAGGATAATCCTGACCATGAAGCACACATTTTTGCAACAGGAATGCACATGATCGAGAAATACGGAAATACGGTCATCGAAATTGAAAAATGTGGCTTCAAGAACATATATCAATTCATCAATAGTACTTCTGAGGCATCGATGGACCTTACTCTTGCTAAGACAGTTGAAGGGTTTTCGTCTTATGTAAAAAGGGTTAAACCGGACCTGATCGTAGTGCATGGTGATAGAGTAGAGGCATTAGCAGGTGCCTTGGTAGGCTCTCTAAACAACATTTTGGTTGCCCATATTGAAGGAGGAGAGATTTCAGGGACCATTGATGAGCTTATCCGCCATTCAACGAGTAAAATGAGCCATATTCATTATGTATCAAACGATCTTGCGAAGAAACGTTTGATTCAAATGGGAGAATTGGAAGAATCCATATTCATTATTGGATCTCCGGATATTGATATCATGTTCTCAGATACTCTGCCAACAATTGATATTGCAAAAGAATACTATGATATTGTTTTCAAGGACTACGCTATAGCAATGTTTCATCCTGTAACCACAGAATATGCACACATGTCATTAAATGCCAATAATTTTGTTGATGCTTTACTTGATGATACCAACAACTATGTTGTAATCTATCCAAATAATGATTTGGGCTCAGAATTGATTTTCAACGCCTATGAAAGGTTAAGGGACAACCCAAGATTCAGGATTTTTCCATCCGCAAGATTCGAGTATTTCTTGTCATTATTGAAACATAGCAAATTCATGATTGGTAATTCTAGTGCTGGAATTCGAGAAACACCTTACTACGGCGTTCCTGCAGTAAATATTGGTACTAGACAACAGAATAGGGCCTCACATGAATCTGTGATAAATACGGATTACTCCGTGGAAGGCATAAAAGATGGTATTGCAAGGGCCATCGATGCGAAACCTGCAATTGAAGAAATAGATTTTGGTACTGGCAATAGTGCAAAGATGTTTTTAGAGACACTTAATAATGAGGAAATTTGGCAATTATCCAATCAAAAGCAATTCTTGGACCTTTAAAGTCTTGATATAGTTATGCATATAGGTTTCATTACGCCAGAATACCCGTTAGAAGCTCTTTCCAAGTCTGGGGGATTAGGAACCAGCATAAAAAACCTTGCAACCAGTTTAGCTCAAAATGGGGTAAAAACATCGGTTTTTGTTATCAATCAAGCTCAAGATGTGATAATGATGGATGGATTTGTTGAGGTTCATAGTATAAAAACAAGGAAACGCCCGTTTGCTCAATGGTATTTTACCCGGAAACAAGTCAATCAATACATTAATGCCCAAGTCGAAGAGAAGAATATAAATATTCTGGAAGCTCCTGATTGGACAGGAATAACAGCCTTCATGAAATTCACTGTCCCATTGATCATAAGGCTTAATGGCAGTGATGGATATTTTTGCCGATTAGATGGGAGAAAACAGAAATGGAAAAATCGATTTTTTGAAAAACATTCATTAAAAGGCGCGGACAGAATCATTTCAGTTAGCACATTTACGGGAAAAATGACCAATGAAGTTTTTGGACTAAAAAGGAATATTAAGACAATACATAACTGCATAAATGTTTCAGAGTTTTCACCGATTGAAGCTACAATCACAAAAGGCCAGATATTATATTTCGGGACCCTTGTAAGAAAGAAAGGCGTATTGGAAATTGCTCCTATTTTCAATGAGGTCGTGAGTAAGTTTGATGAGGCAAGCCTATTATTGATTGGGAATGATAATATAGATATCTTTGAGCACCGTTCTACATTGGAATTGTTGATGGAAAATTTATCGGATAAGGCAAAAAATCGAGTAAATTATCTAAAAGCTGTTCCATACGAGCAGGTAAAAAAATACATTTCTGA
This sequence comes from Flavobacteriaceae bacterium, assembly GCA_013001365.1. GTDB lineage: Bacteria > Bacteroidota > Bacteroidia > Flavobacteriales > Flavobacteriaceae > JABABD01. Next base: position 8,230 of record JABDMQ010000074.1, on the reverse strand, counting down.
AGCTAATGTAATTATATTGCCAAGTTATGCAGAGGCTTTTCCAATGACGTGGCTCGAGACCCTATCCATGGAGAAAGCATTGGTCTCATCAAATGTAGGTTGGGCAAATGAACTTATGGTCGATGGTAAGACTGGATTTACTGTGGACCCAAAAAATCACAAGGAATATGCTGAGAGAATCATAAAAATTCTCAATGATGCGGCTTTATGTGAAAACTTAGGAAAAGAAGGACGGAAGAGGGTTATCGAAAATTTCTCTACAGAAGTCATAACTGAACAGAACTTGGCATTCTATGAATCAATGATTTAAGACTTGAAGAAAGATAAGTACTTTATTCTCCTACCTGATGGAATAGGACTAAGGAACTTTGCATACACTAAGTTCTATGAGTATGCCAATTCCGCTGGTGATGAAACGATATTCTGGAATGCTACTCCCTTTAACCTATCGGATATTGGCATAAAGGAATTGAAAATACCCTCAGGTGCATTACATAAGTTCACTGAGGTTTATAAGAATGCTCGAAAGAACATTGAGCTCAGGCACTTCGAAAAACGTACCAAGAACCAAATTTATAGAAGTTATAAATTCCCAAGGTCCAATTCTAATTTGAAATCGATCTTGAAAAATTTAATGACATCGACCATCATCTTCTTCAATTCTACAAGAAGTGGACTTGAAAGGGTCCGACAAAAGGTCATTGACTTAGAAAAAAGTACATCCTATTACAAAGCATGCCTCGAACAACTGCAACGTGAAATGCCGAAGGTTGTTTTCTGTACGAATCAAAGGCCATCCGTGGCCATTGCACCAATAGAAGCAGCAAAAAGCCTTGGGATACCAACGGTTACTTTTATTTTTTCTTGGGATAATCTACCAAAGGCCACAATGGTTCTTGAGACCGATTACTATCTGGTTTGGAGTGATCATATGAAGAATGAATTGTTGTTTTATTATCCTTATATAAATGAAAAACAGATAATCATAACAGGCACTCCTCAATTCGAAGGTCATTTCGATAAATCAGCTATATCGAGTAAAGAGGACTTTTATAAAGAGTATGGCTTGTCTCTGAATAAGCGTTATATCTGTTTTTCTGGAGATGATATTACAACTTCACCAAATGACCAATATTATTTAGAGGATACGGCCAAGGCTGTTAAAACCCTGAACGAAAATGGACATGATATTGGAATAATCTTTAGGAGATGTCCTGTTGATTTCTCAGAAAGGTATGACTTTGTCTTGGAAAACTATAAAGACATTATCGTACCGATAGCACCCAAATGGGATCAAGCAGGTGAAGTCTGGAATGCTATTAAGCCAACAAAAGAAGATACTAAACTCCTGGCAAATACTGCCGAATATACAGATTTGGTGATAAATGTGGGGTCTTCTATGGTTTATGATTATATATGTCATGAGAAACCTTGTGCATTCATTAATTATAATACTGGGATTAATGTTTTACCTTCTTGGAGAATCGAAAAGATCTATAAATACGTTCATTTTAAGTCCATGCCAAACAAGAAGGCCGTCATTTGGATAAATGATAAGAATGCCATTTCCGAAATCATCAAGAATGCAATTGATTCAGATCATTTGCAGGAACTGGCGCATGCCAAGAATTGGTTCGATAAAATTATTCATGACCCGGAAAATGCATCAAAAAACATTTGGAATGCATTGAGCAAAATCGTAACAGAGCATACATGAAATTCGTAATTCATGATAGAAATAATGCCATTAAAGTCATTGATTCTGATAAGGATCAGGAATTAGTTGTTCAAGGAAGGTCTGTACAAGATGTTCTTTACGAATTAGCTTCGAAGAATTCAATGGAATTCATTGGTTGGTGCCATAAAGATTTAGAAGATTTTATCAATCACGACCAATTGAATTCGATTTTTCATCATGAACTAATAATGGCTTCATACTCAACCACTGGTGACTACGAAATTCCAGAAGCTATAGGCTATATTGAGAACTCCACTACCTTCCTAAACGTAAAGCCTGATGTGAATTACCCAACTTGGCTCATGAGCAGTGATATAGGAGGAATGCATGCCATGGTAATCTTGAAATTCGAGAATTTAAAAGGTTCTACTAAAACTTCGTTTGATGGTTTCCTTAATCATATTTCAAAAACCGCCCTATCGGAAGGATTATTCTGTTACTCAAGTCCTGGGTTATTGAAGAAAGATTCAGTTTCTATTGAATCCCGGCAAAATAAGATAAACCTCTTTTACTTTGTTCGTCATCATTATAGGTCCAGATGGTTGCCTTTGTTGTTTCTGGATTATTTATTATATGAAAAGAAGTTTAAGATTGGTTCTTTATTAAAAGGGGCCTTAACTCCAAAATTGAACATTGACCAGGTTGATTTCAATTCAGTTAAAATAAAATCGATAAATAGCTCTGTCGAACCCTATAAATCTTATGATGTCTTAATACCAACCCTTGGGAGAGCAAAATACCTTAAAGATGTACTGGTTGACTTAAGTTCGCAAACTTTTTTACCAGCGAAAGTTATAATTATTGAGCAAAACGGACTTGAAGGAAGCAGTAGTGAATTGGACTATATTTACGACCAGAAGTGGCCTTTCGAAATAGAACACTCATTCATTCATCAGTTAGGTGCATGCAATGCAAGGAATTTGGCATTAAAGAAAGTCTCTTCAAAATGGGTATTCTTCGCTGATGATGATATTCGTTTTAAAAAAGACCTTGTGGAGAAGGCCTTTGATTTCATAACAGATTATGGGGCTAAGGCAATTAGTATGGCGAGCTTGATGCAAAATGAATCGCTTCAATACAAGATACCTATACAATGGCATACCTTTAGCACGAATAGTAGTTTTGTAAAATCTTCGGTGTTAACGGACATTTACTTTGGAATGGAACATGAATTTGGGTTTGGGGAAGACAGCGACTTCGGAATGAAAATTCGAAATAAAGGAGTTGATATTATTTTCTATCCTACCGAGGATATATTGCATTTAAAAGCCCCTACAGGAGGATTTAGGGTGAAAATGAAATTCCCGTGGAACGAAGAAAGAATTCAGCCTAAACCGTCACCAATGGTTATGGCACATAGGTTAAAGCATACTACTAAACAACAGTTATTAGGATATAGAACGACCTTAATGTTGAAATTCTTCAATAAGTCGGAAAGCAATAATCCAATATCTTATTTGTCCAATTTTTCCAAGCGTTGGGATAAGAGTATACTATGGGCAACAAAACTCATTGAAAAATACAACAGAAATGGAGTTTAGTCTAATAGTTTGCACGTATATGCGCCCTAAAGCGTTGACTGATCTACTAAATTCAGTTAATGAGCAAACCAAGTATCCAGATGAGATTATTATTGTGGATGGTTCATTGAATGAGGAAACCAAAAATGTAATTTCCAATGCTAAATATTCAAATTTGCATTATTTTCTGGTAGAGGAAAAGGATAGAGGGTTGACCAAACAAAGAAATTTTGGTATTAATATAGCATCCAAGGATATCCTTTGTTTCCTTGATGACGATATTGTCCTAACGCCTAATTATTTTGAAGAGTTAATTGGAACATATCGCGAATTCCCTAATGCAACTGGCATTGGCGGCTATATAATTGGGGATATAGAATGGAAGGAATTAAAGCAAGGTGAAAAAGCAATGAAGAATGAATTTCAGTATGATAATTTTATCCGGAAGCTGGGTTCAAGGAATTCTCTTCGAAAGAAATTGGGATTGCTAAGTAATAGACCACCTGGTGAAATGCCAGAGTTTTCAAATGGACTGTCAATTAGTTTTTTACCACCTTCAAATAAGGTTTATAAGGTAGATTATTTCATGGGAGGTGTCTCTTCATTCAAGAAGTCTCTTTTTGATGATATTAATTTTTCAGAGTATTTTGAAGGCTATGGTCTGTACGAAGATGCAGATTTTTGTTTGAGGGCATCTAAAAAAGGAGATCTTTATGTCAATACTCGTGCTCAATTGTATCACTACCATGATGATTCTGGGAGGCCTAATAAGTTCGATTATGGTAAAATGGTCATCAGGAATGGGTGGTACGTTTGGAGGATCAAATTTCCAAATCCATCATTGTTGGCAAGAATCAAGTGGCATACGATTGCTTTATTGTTGACACTAATTAAATTCAGCAACATTATATCCACGGCTAAGAAGAAAGAATCTTTTACAGAAGGGCTGGGAAGAGTCACTGGATGGTTTTCTCTTTTGTTTAACAAACCAAAACTAAAAATATGAAATTCTTGGTTATTGGGCATGTTAAACACAAAGAACTGAATGGCAAATATTTCGGTTATGCGCCTTATGTTCGGGAAATGAATATATGGTTTGAGAATTTTGACTCTGTTGAGGTCTTAGCACCATTAGTTGGTCAAGATGTATCACCTATAGATATGGAATACTTACATCCTCAATTGAAATTTAAAAGAATACCCGGCATCGATTTCACATCGCTCAAATCTGCAATTGCGTCAATTTTTGCGATACCAATTATTGTATTTAAGATATTTGGGTCATGTAGGAGTTCAGATCATATTCACATTAGATGTCCTGGAAATGTTGGTTTGTTAGGCTGTTTAGTTCAAATTTTCTTTCCAAATAAGATCAAGACTGCCAAATATGCTGGCAATTGGGACCCAAAATCACCACAACCATTAAGTTATAGGGTTCAGAAGTGGATATTACGCAACAATTCAATTACAAAGAATATTAAAGTGCTTGTATATGGAGATTGGAATAGCAAGTCCAAGAATATAGTTCCATTTTTTACAGCAAGTTTTTCTGAAAAAGATAGAGTTAAATCAATAGAACGCGATTATACGGGAATTTTAGAGTTTGTTTTTAGTGGTTCCTTAGTTGAAGGTAAAAGGCCTCTATTAGCTATAAGAATAGTTGAAGAACTCAATAATCGAGGAATTTCTGCAAAACTTGATATTTATGGTCATGGTTTGTTATCTAAAGAATTAATGGATTATGTTGAAACAAATGAAATCAGCCAATTCATTAGGTTACATGGAAATGTTGATATTGAACGTATAAAGAATCGATTGAAAACATCTCATTTTATTATTTTACCCTCCCGATCAGAGGGATGGCCAAAAGCGATTGTGGAAGGTATGTTCTTTGGCACAATACCGATCGTAACAGATGTTTCCTGCATAAGAGAATTGCTGGATTATGGAAGTCGAGGAATAGTAATTGAACCAAATCTCGTTGATGCGACAAAAGAAATAGTTTCAAGTCTTGATTCTGATAATCTAAATAATATGTCCCAGCGGGCAGCACAATGGTCTCAGAAATATACTCTTGAGTATTTTGAATCTCAAATTAAATCTATATTGTTGCAAGAATGAAAGTCTTACAACTCATCGATACGTTAAACCCGGGAGGAGCAGAACGAGTAGCTGTAAATTATGCAAACATGCTTAATGAGGCCTATGGTTCATCTTATTTAGTTGTTTCAAGACATTCCGGGCCTCTACTAAGAGATTTGGATGATAGTGTTGGATTTCTTGACCTTCAAAGAAAAAGCACATTAGACTTTCGTGCTTTTTTAAGATTGCGAAGATTCTTAAAACAAAATGGAATAGAGATAATCCATGCGCATACTACATCTTATCTCTTAGGAGTCATCGCAAAATTGTCCATTCCAGGTCTTAAATTGATTTGGCATGATCATCACGGTAATAGGTCACATTCGAAATTTCTGAAGCGTTTAGCTATAAAGATTTGTTCATTTTTTTTTGATTCAGTGATATGCGTAAGTGAGGATATACTTGATTGGGCAAGAACAAATCTGAATACAAACAAAGTGGATTATCTTCAGAATTTTATTTCAAGTGTTGATGATTTTGAGCATTCAACTCATTTAATGGGTTCAGAGAATAAAAGAATTGTTAGTTTGGCAAATTTGAGACATCCGAAGAATCATATTATGTTATTGGAAGCTTTTAAGGAAGTAAACAAATTGCATCCAGACTGGACTTTGCATTTATTTGGTAAAGACCATGATGATGATTATTCTCGCGAATTGCATCGGTTTGTCAAAGAGAACAACTTAACTGACCATGTGTTTTTCTATGGATTGAAGAATGATATTTCGAACATTCTATCCCAATGCGATATCGGGGTCATTTCGTCTATATACGAAGGTCTGCCTATGGCATTGCTTGAATACGGTAATTCATCTTTAGGCGTTATTACAACAGATGTAGGCAAATGTGGTGAAATCGTAAAAAATAGGGGCATAGTCTTACAAGAGGTCAAAGCATATGATCTTAAAAATGCTATATTGCAATTGATTGAAAATGAGAAGGTTCTTTTAAATTATTCGGAGAGCCTTAAAAAATATATTGATGAAAACTATAGTGCGGAATCGGTCATGAGCAAGATCGATTCAATTTATAAATCTATTTAAGGTTAAATGGAATTAGACATTAATGATTGATGGGAAAGCTTCATTTTAGTTATTTTCAATTAGTTTTAATACACATTGTCATAGGGATAACGATCTACTTGTTTGAATCCTTATCAAAGTACTATTTCCTATTGGTCACGGCTTATTTTTTCATTCTTATTATGCAGGTCCCGCATCGTAAGAAGTCAAGAAACGTACTGATAATTTGCTCGTTTATTGTGGGATGTGAGGTATTCTTGCGGATGACAGGAGGAAATCTTCTTTACGAGATTTCTAAATATTCTGTTATTGGTTTCCTTTTATTAGGATTGGTGTTCAACAGTTTATCTAAGAACTCCTATATGTATGTAATTTATTTATTACTGCTTGTACCTGGTATCGTGATGGCCTCGGTAACACTTGATTATGAAACAGTATTCAGGAAGGCAATTGCCTTCAATCTAAGTGGGCCTGTTTGCCTTGGTCTTGCCGCTCTTTTCTGTTATAATAGGTCTTTACATAAGGCTGATTTTAATGTAATTACTCAGGCTATGGTTCTACCAATCATTTCGAATACGGTATACCTTTACCTTTATAATCCTGATATTAAAGATGTCCTGAGTGGGACTCAATCTAATTTCGAGGCATCGGGAGGATTTGGTCCTAATCAAGTTGCGACAGTTTTAGGTCTTGGCATGTTCCTTTTGGTGGTTCGGTTCGTAAAGTTTTCAAATAATTCGTTTCAGAAGGTGCTAAACCTAACATTATTGGCTTTAGTTTCCTATCGTGCCATAATCACTTTTAGTCGCGGAGGGGTTTTAACTGCAATTGTAATAATTATCGCTTTCTATGGATTTTATTTTCTAGAATCCTCCATAAAACAGAAAAGACAATTATTATTTTCAATGGCCTCGATTATTATCCTTGCAGCTGCCGTATGGGTATTTACCTCGGTTCAAACACTTGGCTTCATTGATAAAAGGTACGCGAACCAGGATGCAGCGGGTAGGGTTAAAGATGATATTACCACAGGTAGGGTGGAACTCTTGGCATCGGAGTTTCAGGATTTTTTCAGTAATCCTTTTTTTGGTGTTGGTGTAGGTAAGATAAAGGAACTACGGCTTGAGAGACTCGGCATAAATGCGGCTTCGCATAATGAAATGAGTAGGATATTGGCAGAGCATGGAATATTTGGGGTTTTTGCCTTTTTAATCCTACTGTTCGTACCTTTGGTTTATAGAAGCAAGAATAAAAAGAACTATCTATTCTATTCGTTTTATCTATTTTGGTTCTTAACGATCAATCATTCGTCAATGCGAATCGCTGCTCCTGCTTTTATTTATGGATTATGCCTATTGAATTTATCAGATGAGAAAATTAGTCTACTTAGGCAACAAGTTATCCAAAAAGGGTAAGACAGAAACCTCTATTGAAAGCTTGAGTGAATTCCTTACACAGGATGGATTCGATGTTGTTACTGCTTCAGATAAGCGTAATAGGCTCGTAAGACTTTTTCATATGTGTTATGTCATGATTGCAAATTCAAGAACTGCAGATTATGTGCTTATTGATACGTATAGTACTTTGAATTTTTATTATGCATATATAATTAGTTTGCTTTGCAGGATAGTCAATTTAAAGTACATTCCAATTTTACGAGGAGGAAATTTGCCATTAAGGTTAATTAATAACCCGAACATGAGCAGGGCAATCTTCAATAATGCATATACCAATGTTTCACCATCTGACTATCTTAAATCAGTTTTTGGTGAACAAGGTTATTCCAATGTGATTTGCATTCCTAATTC
>JABDMQ010000142.1 GCA_013001365.1 Flavobacteriaceae bacterium | reverse complement strand
ATTCAAGAACATTCGTTTACCATTAACGATAGGAGAGAGGAAACCAGCGATGTTGGACTTGCCATTAACCCAATTAACTAGCGCTGTGGTTTTACCAACTCCTTTATCATCGGATAATATGATGACTTCATTGTTCTTCATCGTCACTAAAATAAAGTGAAAGGCTCAACCAATGCATTATAAAAGAGGTTCCGCGTTTCCAGATATTTTTTTCAGAAATAGAGAGATGTTGCGCCATACCTACATTATTTCTTATATCTGGCATTAGTGACATAATTGTGTCAAGGTCTTTCTTCTTGTTTTGCTTGTTACGGCTTACCCATTTTTTCATGGCATATCGAAAAAGGGGATTAAAGATGAATAAAAAGAAAACGATAGCGCCAAATGTCCTAAGGATAATGAAAAGAGCCTGATTGGATGAACCTGAGAACAAGAATACCAAGACAGCAAATAGCAACAAACCACTAATAAGCCAGATGCGTTTATTTCTCTTTTTGGACTTGTTAGTTGCCTCTTTAGAAGGAAGTATTAATTGGGACGGTTGGATGGATTTAGCATTTTCAAGTACCTTCTCCGGTAATTTGATGGCCAGGTTTCCAGCGAACATACCGATGATCAAATAAAGAAGACCATAGACAGCCAAGAACAACCAGGGCAGGTCAGAAACCCATTCTGCATTGAGTCTATTTTGAATGCCATCAAAGAATTGCTGAATGGAATCCCAAAGACCCATTCCAAAAATGATGGTCAATGTAAATATCTTTTGAAATGCCGATTCGAACAATGCGAGGGCACCAAAGCTTATTGCACTAACACGATTTACTCCAAAACCACCATATACCAAGGCTCCCAATCCACCTTGAAATAATACAGCCACATAAGCCATTGGAGGAGAATGTGGGCTTACAATGGCCTTAATTAGCACAACAAGAACAGTGGCTTTAATTATAGCGCTAAAACGATTTGTATTGACAAAGGCCAAATATGTGATGATGATAACCGCAAAACTTCCTAAGAACAATCCTGAGAATGGAATTTTCATGGCATGCAACAATCCTCCCAATCCACTTTCGCTTACTGCCCATAAAGCCGTTAATTTAGCATTGAGTAGCTGAGGTCTTGATTGAAATTGAGTCATAGGATCTTAAGAATGCCGAAGATTTAATTATCTCTTTCCTGGATTAATCTCTGATAATCTTCAGGAGTATCAACATCAACTAAATTTACGGAAGAATTAACTGATTTTATCAGAATCGTACCTGAATTCAAGAATTCTTTTGCTCCCTTATCGCCTTTTAGGGCTGTTAATTCCTTAAAATATTGCTTCGGGAAGATGGCTGGAACGCCATAATGGCCATCATATTCTGATGCTATGACATGATCTGGCAGATTATTGAATTCTAATATCAACTTGTTCAAGTAGGCACTATCGACTTTGGGCTGGTCAGCAAGGGTTATCGTTACGCCATCATAATCCATGAGTTCATGGATGCCTATAGCTATACTTGAACCAAGTCCTTTTTCATAATCGGGATTGTGTATTATTTGTATTGGATAATCTACAATATGGGTCTTTATTAGTTCTGCATTGGCTCCTAATACAACAAAAACATCATTGACGTTAGTTTGAAGTGCATTGTGAATAACGGCACGCAATATACTATCGTTGCCAAAAGGAAGTAGCTGTTTAGTTTCACCCATTCGTGAAGACTTTCCAGCGGCAAGTATTAGAATTGCTATTTTCAACAAAAAGTTTTGATGTTAAGGGGTGTGGATCTTCCCAGAAATACTTCGCAAGGATTTGGGCTTTGTTTCTCTAACGACCGTTAGGATCTCAGAAATAATGGACAAAGCGATTTCCTCTGGGGTAATGGCACCAATGTTCAGGCCTGCTGGACTATAAATGGTCGATAGGAATTCTTCAGATAGGTCATCCTTGTAATTAAAAAGGTCTCCTTGTAATTGGTCTCGACGTTTTGCAGATCCCAAAATTCCAATATACCTTGGCGTATGCGAAGCCAATTTAAGAAGGTATTGGAGGTCTTGTGCGTAATTATGGGTCATAAGGACAACCACGGTTTCGTTATCCAGATTAAAATCCATGATTTCTGGTGTTTGCGCACTTACAGATGTTGCGCCTGGAAAATCAGATAGTAGTTTAGGATCCTTAATGGAAGTAACAACATCAACCTCCCAACCCAAAGAACTAGCCATATTACAAAGCTTAACAGCATCATGTTCACCTCCAATGATCAATAGTTTCGTACTTGGTTTCATGGTTTGTGAGAACACATGTAACCCTTCCAAGCTTTTAAGATCAATGAAATCATTAAATGCAAAACTTGATTTGTTGTTAAAATAAACCACGCTACCGAACTTCCCAGTGGCTTGGTCTTCTTTGATGTAATATGATCCAATCTTGAACTTTTCACGGGATTCCAATGCATTATTGAACGAATTCAAGAATTCATCAGAGACCGAGAAAGGCTCTATTAGAATATACAAGATGCCCTCGCATCCCAAGCGATAACGTCCATCATATGTTATTATCTTGGCATTGCCGTTTTGGAATACGGATTCTGCTTGGCGTTTGACTTCATTCTCCACACAACCGCCACTTACAGCACCGACCATTTTTCCGTTTTCCGAAATAAGCATTCTTACTCCCGGCTTTCTATAGGAAGACCCTTCTAAAAAAACAACGGTTGCCAAAACGCTTTTAAAGCCTTTTTGCTGGTTGGCGTTTGCTTGATGTACTATGTCCTTGAATTCGTGTGTCAAAATTGTTTATGGATTACCTATTTAATCTGTTATTAAAAATACGAAATATACGCTTAGCAATTATATAATAGCGCTGAATAAAAAAGTCAACTCTTTAAAGATGGCTTTTAATTATTAATATTATTTTTGCATCCACAAATTGGCTCCATAGTTCAAGGGATAGAATAAAAGTTTCCTAAACTTTAGATCCAGGTTCGAATCCTGGTGGAGTCACGAAGTGGCGTCAGCAGAGGTGCGAAGCACCCAAGAGCTTGCGATTGCGATTTGAGGTTCATCCTGAGCCTTGTCGAAGGGAATCCTGGTGGAGCTACTACGAGCATTCCAATTTATTGAACCGAATATGGGATATCCATGAATTCCCCATTAGCCAAGGTAAACGTGCCAACCGTCCCAAATGTACCGGTTACAGTACCTTGGAATGTTCCAGATACAGTTCTAGCTGAGGTATTAAGAGTCGTTATTGTAACCTGACCAGAACCATCGGTCATGTAAGTACTGTTATTCACAAAATACGCTATAGAAGTGTCATCGGTATTATCGATAGGATATGATGCGGTCGTTAGTTCTGAGGAGTTACCTGTAGAATCTCCTATGCTTATGGTTATGTTTTGATCCGTAACCGTATTTACTGCACTAATGATCATGAACCTTCCTGAATTAGACAGCTGGGCTGAAGGTATTGATGTCGGCAAATACTGCTGCCCATCGATGGTCAGGGTGAATGGGGTAACGGTAATGGTTCCGCCACCATCATCATTATTACAACTTGAAACACTGAACAATAAAAATATACCGAGGATTGCCTTAATGAGATTCTTTGCCATTTATAGAGTATTTAACGGCAAATTAGATAATAATTAAGCGATAAGCAAGTAATTTAATACTTGAACTATGTCGCGTTATCATCGGTGATTAAGAGAAATAGATTTTATTCAAATAAAAAGGCCAGAACGTTCGTCCTGGCTTCTTATCTGTACTCGAGGTGGGAATCACCTTTGGTAGTTCCCACAAAGCGTCGCTTTGAAAATCAAAAACCTATAAAAACAAAAAAGCAAGCTGAAGTTTGATTTTAGTACTGAAGTTGGGAGATAACTCCCTTTGGTCGTTGTTCCCATAAACGACATCTTGAAAAAAGCCAGCTATCGCTGTGCCTTTTTTATTTCCCATCACTCACCCAAGTGAACTTGGCTCGTTCTGGAAAACAAAAAAGCCAGAACTTTCGTCCTGGCTTCTTATCTGTACTCGAGGTGGGAATCGAACCCACACTCCCGAAAGAACTGGATTTTGAATCCAGCGCGTCTACCAATTCCGCCACTCGAGCAAATAGGACTGCAAAACTAAAAAGAAAATCTTTAATACCCCAAAAATAGGAAGCTTTATGCTTCGGCAGTTCAAATAAATTCCTAAATTTGCACCTCATTTATTGAAACCTCCTTTATAGAAGGAGAAAAGAACTAATTACCAATGCCACAAGCGAATAAAGAAGCTAAGATTTTTGCATGTTCACAGAGCAAGGAACTTGCGCAAGAAATTGCCATGGCTTATGGGGCAGAACTTGGTAATGTCATTACCTCCACATATAGCGATGGGGAGTTTCAACCATCATATGAAGAGTCCATTAGGGGCATGCGTATTTTCATTATAGGGTCGACACACCCAGGACCAGAAAACCTTATGGAAATGCTACTTATGATCGATGCTGCAAAAAGAGCATCGGCACGGCATATTACGGCTGTATTACCTTATTTCGGATGGGCAAGACAAGATAGAAAAGACAAACCAAGAGTGCCAATAGCGGCAAAATTGGTGGCAAAAATGTTAGAAGCTGCTGGTGCAACAAGGATCATTACCATGGACCTGCATGCTGATCAGATTCAAGGATTCTTCGAGAAGCCTGTAGATCATTTGTATGCTTCAACGGTGTTCCTGCCTTATTTACGGGAATTGAATCTTGAGAACCTTACTATAGCATCACCAGATATGGGAGGCTCGAAACGAGCTTATGCGTATTCTAAGTTCTTGGAAAGCGATGTGGTGATCTGTTACAAGCAGCGTAAGAAGGCCAATGTTATTTCCCATATGGAATTGATTGGCGATGTAACCGGTAAGAATGTGGTTCTTGTAGACGATATGGTAGATACTGCTGGAACTCTTACAAAAGCTGCTGACCTCATGATGGAGAAAGGCGCACTAAGTGTGAGGGCCATTTGTACGCATCCGATATTGTCTGGAAGTGCCTATGAAAGAATTGAAAACTCTAAACTTGAAGAACTAATTGTGACCAATACGATTCCTCTTAAGAAGGAATGTGATAAAATAAAGGTTATATCTAGTGCCGAGTTTTTCGCAGATGTCATGCATAAAGTACATTCATACAATTCCATAAGCTCAAAATTCTTAATGTAATTTAATAATTAATATAAACACGAAAAATGAAACATTCGCAGAATGTTACATGAGACAAATTAGAAACAATAAATAAACAAACAATGAAATCGATTACAATCAATGGATCTAAAAGAGAAAGCGTGGGCAAGAAAGCAACAAAAGCCTTACGTAATGCTGGAGAGGTTCCTTGCGTATTATACGGAGGAGACGAGCCAGTGCATTTCTCAGCACAAGAATTGGCATTCTCTAAACTTGTATACACACCAAACGCGCATACAGTTGTAATTGCCTTAGGAAATGGTGAAAAGATCGACGCGGTTCTGCAAGACATACAATTTCACCCAGTAACGGATAGAATCTTGCATATAGACTTCTATCAATTATTCGAGGACAAGCCTGTAACCATGAATATACCAGTGAAATTATTAGGAAATTCTCCTGGTGTACGAAATGGTGGAAGACTTTTGTTCAGGAAAAGGAAATTGGCCATTAGAGCCATACCAAGCAAATTGCCAGATTTCTTTGAGGTTGATATCTCTGAATTGAAAATCGGCGACTTGATTTCAGTTGAATCACTTCTTAATGATGATTTTACGATACTTCATCCTGAAAGCCAAGTGGTTGTTCAAGTGAAGACTGCAAGAGCAGCAATCGTTGAAGAAGTTGACGAAGAAGAACTTGAAGGAGTAGAAGGCGAAGAAGGAGCAGAAACTCCATCGGAAGGTGCTCCAGCAGCAGAAGGTGGAGAAGCCTCTAAAGAAGAAGCTCCTGCTCAGGAATAATTTGCTTTTGAATATTTAATTGAAAAGCATCACGTACATCGTGATGCTTTTTTATTTTTACTGAAATTAAGCGATAAATGTTCAAACGATTTTTTAATTGGATATCGAATGATGATTCATTGTCTAATGGACAAATAGAAAATAGCATGAAAAAATTCCTTATTGTTGGACTTGGCAACATAGGGCGCGAATATGCCAACACCAGGCATAATATTGGGTTCAGGATCTTGGATCATCTAGCAGATGAAGAGAATCTTACATTTGAAACCCAGAAATTAGGAGACCTTGCTAGATATAAATACAAGGGACGGACATTTGTTCTTCTAAAACCAAGTACTTACATGAACTTAAGTGGTAAGTCCGTGAAGTATTGGATGACCAAGGAGAAAGTCAGTAAAGACAATCTTCTTGTTATTACAGATGATATTAACTTGCCTTTTGGAACCTTGAGAGTCAAGACCAAAGGCAGTCATGGTGGTCATAATGGTTTAAAAGACCTCCAAGATAAATTGAATACATCGGTTTATAACCGATTCCGGTTTGGAATCAGTGATGATTTCTCAAAAGGTCGACAAGTAGATTATGTGCTTGGCGAATGGAGCAATGATGAGGAAGCATCATTACCTGAACGACTTGATAAGTCGATAGAAATCATTAAATCTTTCGGGACGGCAGGAATAACCAATACCATGAATGAATTTAACGGAAAATGAAAGAGGCTGTTATTTAACAGCCTCTTCTTATCATTTTAAATTATACGGGATTCTAATTATCATCCATTTGATCATCTGAAGAATCGCTACCAAAGTTAAATCGTATAAGGATCTCATGAGTTCCGTTACTCACATTTGATATCTCATCTCGCAAGGACCCTTCATAAGCATAGCCAAACTGCATCCAATCAGCAAGACTGAACATAGCCATACCTCCAAGTGCTTTGTCTGTTCTATAAAGAGCACCAACTTCAAATTTATTGAAAAACTTGAAAGCTGCTGTGGCATCAAATGCTACCGGAGCACCATTGACATACCTTAGCATAACAGATGGCCGGAATTGTGTATCAGAACCCAAGTCAAAATCATAACCTCCAGCAAGATAGAAATGAGGCCTATCGTTAGTTGTAGTATCAGTGCCATTTTCATTGTTGAATCCTTCTGTGGTCAAGATACTTG
>JABDMQ010000402.1 GCA_013001365.1 Flavobacteriaceae bacterium | reverse complement strand
ATTTTCATCTTTGGATTTGGGCCTATTCCTGCTTTTGGAGTCGAAGGTGCTGCAATTGCCACAACCATTGGGCGGGGAACCGCTGTGCTTTTTCAATTGGCCATTTTATTTTATGGTTGGAGTCGGATAAAAGTATCATTGAAAGACATTGTTTTCAGGGCCAAGATCATGTGGAATTTGGTAAAGGTATCGGTGGGAGGTATTGGCCAATTCTTGATAGGAACCTCCAGTTGGGTATTTTTAATGCGAATCATGTCTGAGTTCGGGAGTGAGGTTTTGGCAGGTTATACAATAGCCATTCGAGTGATGATGTTCAGTATGATGCCAGCATGGGGCATGAGTAATGCTGCAGCTACTTTAGTAGGCCAGAATCTAGGTGCCAAGCAACCACAGCGTGCTGAAGATTCCGTCTGGAAAACAGGAAAATATACAGCCATTTTCTTAGGAATTGTTTCCGTGATCTATTTGGTATTCGCACCCGAGATAATTAGCTGGTTCTCAGCACAACCTCAAGTCATTAAGTATGGTGGTCTTTGCCTCAGGGTCATTGCGGCTGGTTACGTGTTCTATGCCTACGGGATGGTCGTTATACAATCATTCAATGGGTCTGGTGATACAAGGACACCAACCTATATTAATTTTATTTGTTTTTGGTTAATTCAATTGCCTTTTGCCTATTTGGCCGCCATCACGTTCGACTACGGGCCGATGGGCGTATTTTGGGCCATTACCTTGGCAGAAGTGTTGATTGCCGTAATAGGAATCATATGGTTCAGGAAAGGGTATTGGAAAGCAACGAAAGTATAGTTTTTCTTAAGTTGTTTTTTAGGCCTTGGTCAATGAATTGTTTTATTAATAAAATTGCTGAAAAAAGAAAGCCGCTGTATTTACAGCGGCTTTCCTACTAACTAATAAATAAAATACAACCTACTAAGCTTCAGACGTATTTGCTGTAGCATTAACTGCAAGGTTGTATACAACTAGGCCAAAACCAATTTTGTTGATGGCATCACCAATGTTATATATAACATCCATAGATAAACCATTCAGGCCATCATACCAGCCTGGTGTTCCGGCCATATAACCTAATGGATAGATTGCCCATCCAACCAAAACAAACCAGCAAAGCATCTTGTGAGCTTGTAAAACCGCTCCACCAGCTTTTACGGCCAATTTCTTCGCGCTTCCTAGCCAAATTTCGTAGACTATAGCAAAATAAGCTATACCAGAAATAAGACCCCAGATCTGTGCTTGTTCTCTGTAGACGGCTTCTCCTAGATAACCAGTAACCAACATGACAACTGATAAAAGAATCAGCTTCCACATCAGGGATTTCTTGGCTCCTGCTACCTTGAGTATTAAATAAAATTCTACGCACATTAAAGGTACGGTCAGTACCCAATCGACGTATCTAAAGAATGTAGGTGACTCTCCGAACGATCCCCAATAGTCGCGCATGTACCAGTAATGTACTGCGGCGATGAACGTGATTAATCCTGAAACTAGGATGGATGTTCGCCATTTTCTATCAAACGAGTTCATAGAAAGGAAAAAGAAGGCCGATGCGGCCATCATGGCCATACACCCAACAAAGAATGTAAAGCCGACGTAATCATCAGTGGCTATTTGTTGAGCCTCTGAAACGATGGTTGTTAGTAAATTCATAATTATATTTTTTTGTTTAAACAAATTTAAGAATGCTTAAACATAATTTGTTTAAAATTATCTTAAATTTGTTGAACATTATGAAATCCAAGGGCCTGTTTTTGACGAAATACTCTAGTTTTGCTACTATTGCGACCATTTTCTCGCTATGGCTTACGGTATATTTAAATGAAGTTTTTGAGGAAACACTTGGTTATTTCCTCATTCTTTCTGTAGGAATTTTACATGGAGCTAACGATTTAAAGCTATTGAAGAGTATATCAAAGAAAAAAAGTCCGAATGGATCAAGGCATCTTTTCAGGAATTATATTGTTCTAGTACTTCTTGTTGGTGCCTCTTTTTTCATTCTTCCGACTTTTGCCTTACTGGCGTTTGTTCTGTTAAGTAGCTATCATTTCGGAGAGCAACATTGGCATGACAAGATCAAGGAGCACAATTTCATTGCCTCTTTATTCTATACGATATATGGCATGCTCATTTTTTCATTATTGTTTTATTTAAATCCAGCAGAAACGAGTGCGGTCATATCTGGTATCACTGGCATCGCGATAACAGAAACACATTTTGAAATCCTGTTTTACATCACAAGCGGCATGCTTATACTGATAGGCAGTTATACTTATTTCAAAGGTATTATGTCGACCAAGCTCATTGAAGAATTATTCTTGCTCTTGGTCTTCTTTATTATATTCAGGGTTGCGTCACTTGTTTGGGCCTTCGCTATTTACTTCATATTATGGCATTCCCTTCCTTCTTTATTGGACCAGATACAATTGCTTTATGGTAAACCCAGTATGAAATCAATGAAAAACTACTTAGCATCTTCATTCGTGTATTGGATTTTGGCCATTGTCGGCTTGGCTCTAAGTGCTTATTTCTTCGGAAATGACAAGGACTTGTTCTTGCCTGTATTCTTCTCATTTCTAGCGGCCATTACCTTACCTCATGTTCTGGTTATGCGCAAGATCTTGCATTAACTTATTGCAGGCAGTTTTAATATCATTTTCATAACTTTAAGCTTTCTAAATTAAGCGACCATGAAAAAGAAAAACCTCGGCCTCAATACCATATGCACGCATGTAGGTGAAACACCAGACGAGCAATTCAAAGGTGCAATCTCTCCCATTTACCTGTCATCCTCCTATGAATATATGGATGTTGATGTGAAGCGATATCCACGTTATTTCAATACGCCCAACCAAGAATATCTGTCCAAGAAGATTGCTGCTCTTGAAAATGCTGAAGCAGGCATGATCTTTGGTTCTGGTATGGCAGCCATTAGTACCACATTATTGGCTTTTTTGAAGTCTGGCGACCATGTTGTGGTCCAAAAAGACATATATGGAGGTACGCGAAATTTATTGGAAGAACATTTTAATAACTACAGAATCGAATATTCTTTCACTGATGACCTCAATATTGAAGATTTTGAAAAACTCGTTCAGCATAACACGAAGATGATTTATATTGAAACGCCTTCAAATCCACTTTTGAAGATCGTGGACATGGAGGCAATCGCTAGTTTGGCAAAAGAAAGAGGGCTCATAACGGCAATCGATAATACCTTTGCTTCCCCTGTGATACAGAACCCTATTGATTTTGGTATCGACATTGTCTTGCATAGTGCGACGAAATATCTAGGAGGCCATAGTGACATTTGTGCGGGAGCCGTGGTATCCTCTCAAGAACATATGGATACGATATGGAATATCGCCAAGAATCTTGGCGGTAGTTTGAGCGATTTCACAGTTTGGATGTTAGAAAGAAGCATGAAGACCTTGGGGATAAGAGTAAAACGCCAACAGAGAAATGCCCGACGATTATCGGAATATCTTGACGTTCATGAAGCAATTAAAGTTGTTCATTATCCAGGATTGCGGAGTCATCCTAACCACGAACTTGCAAAGAAGCAAATGAAAGGATATGGCGCAATGATGTCATTCGAATTGCATGATAGCATTAATCCCCAGGAATTCCTGAATACCTTGCAATTGATCAAACCATCTATGAGTCTTGCTGGTGTGGAAAGTACCATGTTACAGCCTTCTGAGACATCTCACGCTTTGTTATCTGAGCAAGATAGGGCGGAGCAGGGCATAGGTGATAACTTGATTCGTTTTTCGGTGGGAATCGAGAGCAGGAACGACCTTATAATGGATATTGATCAAGCCTTGGCTGCGGTTATGAATACGGAATCACTGGTAAATAATTAAAAGCATAATTACTTTTAAAATCAAAAGAGCCCATTGCATGCAATGGGCTCTTTCTTTCATAGAAACAATTAAATGTGGTCATGTAAGTGATGATGCTCATCAATTAATGGTCCACCTTCAATGATTTGTTGTGATGCCTCACTTGCAAATTTTTCAAAATTCAAGTGGAACGAGTGTGCTAATTGAATGGCCTTACTTATGTATCCACCTTTCTGCAACCAAGTGTTCATTGGATCTAAGATCTCTGTTGGTACATTAGGACAGTATTTAGGCATAAATAGTCCAAAAATTGGATGTTGTTCATAATCTACTTTTTCCATTTCTCCATTTAAATTTGCGGTGATCATAGCTCTTGTGTACTTTAACTTTATTCTAGAACCAACGCCATAAGGGCCTCCGCTCCAGCCTGTGTTTATGAGCCAAACGTTCACACCAGCATCTTGCATTTTCTTGCTAAGCATTTCCGCATAAACGGTAGGATGCAAAGGCATGAAAGGCTCGCCGAAACATGCGGAAAACGAAGGTACAGGTTCGGTAATTCCTGCTTCTGTACCGGCAACTTTTGCCGTATATCCAGATATGAAATGATACGCTGCTTGTCCTGGTGTAAGCTTAGATACTGGAGGTAATACCCCAAAGGCATCACAGGTCAAGAAAAATATATTTGTTGGATTACCAGCATAAGATGGTTCCTGGATATTATCTATATGGTAGATTGGATAGCTAACACGCGTATTCTGCGTGATTGAGCTGTCCATATAATCGACTTCTCCATTATCCTTGAAGATAACATTTTCAAGAATTGCTCCGGGCTTGATCGCCCTGTAAATATCGGGTTCCTTTTCTTCAGTTAGATCGATGGCCTTGGCATAACATCCTCCCTCGAAATTAAAAATGGTATTTTCTTCTGTCCATCCGTGTTCATCGTCTCCGATAAGTTTTCTGTCTGGGTCGGCAGATAATGTAGTTTTACCAGTTCCTGACAATCCAAAGAAAATGGCTGTATCACCATCTTCACCAACATTGGCAGAACAGTGCATTGGTAAAACATTCTTATCTGTCGGTAGAATCATGTTCAAGGCTGAGAAAATACCTTTTTTCATTTCACCGGTATAGGCAGAACCACCAACCAAAGCAATCTTCTTCGTAAAGTTCAATATCGAAAAGTTACCTTGGCGCAATCCGTACTTAGAAGGTTCTTTGCACTCATATCCAGGTGCACAAAGTACTAACCATTCTTCTTCAAAATCTTCTAGTTCTGAAGCTTCAGGCCTTAAGAACATGTTGTATATGAACATATTGGACCATGGGTATTCCGTAATAGTCCTTACGTTCATCCTGTATTTGGGATCAGCACAAACATAGCCATCCCTGACATAGATCTCCTTGCCGCTAAAATAGTTTTCGATCTCAGATTGCAAGTAATCAAAATTTTCAGGTGAAATTGCCTTATTGGTCTTGCCCCACCAAACTCTGTCTTTAGTATAATCATCTTTCACCAAGAAACGGTCCTGAGGAGAACGACCAGTAAACTTTCCAGTATTAATGGCCAATGTTCCATTATTGGTTTCCTTTCCCATTCCTTTTTCTACGGTGATGCGCTGTAGTTCTTCTGGCGAAAGATTCCAATGCGCATTGGTATCTTTCAACCTGTAACGTGTAAGGTCTTGTGTTTTCATTTGTGATTGATTTAATTGTGTTTCCATGAATAATTGTTTTAAATTTTAAAATGGCCAAATTAGTGGCACTAATAATAATGTCGTTATAAGAAATAATAATAATAAGGGCACGCCTACTTTCATATAATCATTGAACTTGTATCCGCCCGCTGTCATTATCATAGCATTGGTAGTTGTGCCAACTGGAGTCAAGAATGCAGTTGATGCACTTATGGCCACAGCAATCATAAATGGCGCTGCAGACATATTCAATGTATTCGCTGAAATGATCACTATCGGAGCCATAAGTACTGCTGTTGCAGAATTATTGATAACCTGACTGAAGGTAGTAGTCAAAAGGAAAACCCCTCCAAGAAGTACGACTGGATGTAATGCTCCAAGAGAATGCACCAAACCATTTGCGATCATGGTTGCCGTTCCAGTTTTTTGAAGGGCTATGCCCATTGGGATCATTGCGGCTATCATGATCACACTGATCCAACTAATACCTTTATAGGCCTTGGTCAAAGGCACACATTGTGCTATCAAAATTATGCCTGCGGCTATTAATGCTGCAACGGCACCTGGAACGATGTTAAGAACTAATAGTGTTATCATCAATACAAGTGCGAATAGTGCGATATAAGACTTATATGTAAGATTTGTCATGGTTCTTGACATGCCCTCAGGACTGCCGCAAATAACAAGGTTGTCGTGGTGCTGGTTTAGTTTTTCGATGTCTGCCCATATACCTCGAATTAAATAGGCATCTCCTGCTTTCACTTCAATATCTCGTTCTGTCAATGGCTTATTATTCCTTGAAGCAGCCATTAATTGAACACCAAAACGCTCGAAGAAATTGCCTAATTTGATATTCCTACCCACCAGCACTGATTTAGGGGTCACCAGTACTTCTGCCATACCGACCTCTTGATTGACCAAGTTATTTCGTAATTCATCTGCAATTGGTTCTAAGGGCAATAATCCTAATCGGAATTTTATCATTATTGCATTAATGGCTTCTGTATCTCCTTTAACGGTCAGGATATCATGGTAAAGAAATTCAGTTGAATTTTTTGGGAATTCTATATAAGGGTCATTTCCTTTTAAGACATTTGGGTGCCTTCTCTTGATGCGCAAAATGGATACGTTATAGTTCTTTTCAAAATTCCAGTCTCCTAACTTGGTGTTCAATAAAGGGGATACGGAACGAACCCGAAGCCGATAATAATCATTGTCCACTTTATAGGCTTCGATCCATTTATGTACAGTGGTGCTTATATCTACAGGTTTGTTGTTGGTTTTATTGTTCGGTAATAATGAGTAACCTACATACTTAAAATATACAAGTGTAAGTAGGAGAAGCGGTAATCCGATCAGTCCGAATTCGAAGAATGAAAAGCCTTCAAGACCGCTTTCTATCATGGTGTTATTCACGATTATATTTGGAGGCGTACCGGTAAGGGTTAGCAATCCTCCAGTATTCGAGCCAAAAGCAACAGGCATCAATAATTTAGATGGAAGTGTTCCCATACTCCAAGCTGAAGCAATCGTAACAGGCATTAATGTTGCCACTGTGCCAGTATTGCTCACCACTCCTGAGAGCAGACCAGAGCCGAATGTGGTTATCAATAAAAGCCGAGTCGTGCTTTTGCGAGCGAGCTTCATGAATTTCTCACCCGCCAATGCTGTCCAACCTGTTTGCGACAATCCTTCACCAATAATAAAGAGCGCAGCAATCATAATAACTGTTGGATTACTGAATCCTGAAAATGTTTCATTGAGGTCCAAAATTCCAAAAAGGAACAAGCTTAACATCGACATCAATGCAATCATGTCTGGTGTGAACTTACCCCAAATGAAGAGAATAATTGTAATTGAAAGAATGATCAGCATCAAGGTCATAAAACGGATTGTACGTTTATAATGTAAAATTACTTGCATTACTAAGGGAATAGTATGACCAATGTCATACTTTGATGGAATTATGAAGTATTCAATTTCAATAGGTTATAATGTTAAGAAATGATAGAATTTTCAAACGAAACCGTTTGCGAATTAGAAAGACCACGGTTTTCTATCTTCTTTTTAATATTTTTACCAGAATAGAATTGAAGAAAAGACATGAAAATAGACATACTTGCCATTGGCGCTCATCCCGATGACGTAGAATTAGGTTGCGGAGCGACAATCGCCAAGGAAATAGCCAATGGTAAAAAAGTTGGAATACTAGATTTGACGCGAGGCGAATTAGGTACTCGTGGTACTGCTGAAATCCGTGATAAGGAAGCCAAGGACGCAGCAGAAATGCTTGGAGTGTCTTTTCGTGAAAACCTTGGATTGGCTGATGGATTCTTCAGTAACGACAAGTCTTCACAATTAGAAGT
Organism: Flavobacteriaceae bacterium; assembly: GCA_013001365.1. Lineage (GTDB taxonomy): Bacteria > Bacteroidota > Bacteroidia > Flavobacteriales > Flavobacteriaceae > JABABD01. The sequence goes on along the minus strand of JABDMQ010000402.1, from coordinate 3,014 downwards.
GATAAAGGTAATTCGTAAGTATAGGCCAGAAATAGTATTATGCAATGCAATAGATGATAGGCATATAGATCATGGTAAAGGAAGTAGATTGGCCAGTGATTCATGCTTTTTAAGTGGGTTGCAGAAAATCGAAACGGTTCATGATAACGAAGTCCAACAAGCTTGGCGTCCAAAACGCGTTTATCATTTTATTCAGTGGAAAAATATCGAGCCCGATTTCGTTGTAGACGTAAGTGGCTTCATTGACCAGAAGCTTTCTGCCATACAAGCATTTAGATCACAGTTCTTCAATGCTGAAAGCAAGGAACCACAAACCCCCATATCCAGTAAGAATTTTTTGGATAGTGTAGTTTATCGTGCACAGGACCTTGGAAGATTGATAGGTAAGGAGCATGGCGAAGGCTTTACTGTAGAGCGTTATCCAGCCGTTAGTTCGTTGTCGGACCTTTTATAAATATTACAAAATAGCTTTGTTGTAAAATGTAAAACAATTAAATTTGCAACCTAACAAATGGTGGTTGTAGCTCAGTTGGTTAGAGCGCTGGTTTGTGGTACCAGATGTCGTGGGTTCGAGTCCCATCTTCCACCCTTTTAAATATAAGTCCTTCAGTAATGAAGGACTTTTTTAATTGCTAGTTTTGAAGGGATGGGACGAGAAGTTCATACCGAGCGAAGTCGAGGTGAGTCCCATCTTCCACCCAAGACGAAATTGACTTCGTCAAAAAAAGCCTTTCAGTTTCTGAAAGGCTTTTTTGTATATATGAATGGTGATTTAACTAATTTCCTAATTCAGCTTTGTCCACTACAATACGGGACTCCCTGTTCGCCAATTCCCAGGCCGTATGGAATATCAAACGGGTTCTGTTTTCTAGCAGGTCGTAATTGATCTTGTCCGGTGTATCTGTATGCTTATGATAATCGTCATGTGTTCCATTGAAATAAAAGATAATTGGAACATTGTTCTTGGCAAAATTGTAATGATCCGATCGATAATAAAATCGATTAGGATCGTTCTCGTCATTATAAGTATAATCCAATTCAACATTAGTATATTTCTTATTGACTTCCTCAGAAATATTATGTAAATCGGTACTTAATTTATCTGACCCGATCAAGTAAACATAATTCCTATTTCCTTCGCGCTTAGGATCAATTCGTCCTATCATGTCAATGTTCAAATTGGCAACTGTATTCTCCAATGGGAAAATAGGGTCGTTATCGGTATAATGCCTTGAACCCAATAGACCTCTTTCTTCACCTGTAACGTGCAAGAACACCACAGAGCGCTTTGGTCCTTGACCTTTTTCTAAAGCGGCTTTAAAAGCTTCGGCAATTTCAATTATGGCTACTGTGCCAGATCCATCATCATCGGCACCATTATATACTTTGCCATCTTGAATACCCACATGATCGAGATGAGCAGATATTATAATATATTCATCTGGAGATTCCGAGCCCTTTATATAAGCAACGACATTTTCGGATTCCACATCTTCAGCTTGACTCGTATAGTCCATTTCAAAGGATTTCGCGATGCTTGCTGCCTTATTGTTATTTGCCATATCATTCATAATAGCAGTTCCCATAGCTTCACTGGCCAGCAAGACATGCATGACGTTTTTATCACCTTTTAGAGAAATTCTTCCGCCACCTCCACTTTCTGCTTGGCTTTTGAAATAGGCAGAATACCTTGGGAATAATTCTGGAGCAACCATGATAACAGCTTTTGCACCTCGCTCTTTGGCGGCATCTCTTTTAGCAGCCATTTCTTGCCTACCGTTGGACCATTTAGAAGCTTCATTCGTTCCATTTACGATAAATGTTCCATCCTCATTCTTAGGTTCACCGGATTTAATTAAGACAATCTTTCCAGTAACATCAAGGGTATAATCTGAATAATTGTCAGTGTCAATGCCATATCCAGCATAAACAATATGACTGGATTCAACAACCTCAGATTCCCCTGAGGTCATGACTATGAAATCATCGAAGTAATTATAGGATCTATCATCAATGGTCAAGTTGACTTTTGGTGTTTTGTTAATATTCAATGGGACTTCTTGAAAGTAATCTTCAGGTGCTAATGGGGAAGGTATTCCCATGGCCACATATTGATTCTTCAAGTATTCCACGGCTTTCTTCTGGCCCGGAGTACCAGTGGCACGACCTTCGAATTCATCAGAAGCATAGGTCATAAGTTCTTTTCGAAGTTCTACTTCAGTAATCGTACTTGCAAACATTGCTGGATCTGCAGGTGCACTCGAGCGAGTTTCTTTTGTTGCGGTATCAGTAACGGTTTTTGGCCCACATGCAAATGCAAATGCAACCAAGCCCATTACAATCAGTGCTTTTCTCATTATTAAGGAAGAATTTTGTTGTTAGAAGCCCAATATTACAAAAAAACCAGCTGTAGATTGAGATTTGTTTAATGTTTTAACACAATTTAAGGACACAAATGGTCAGTCTTTATTATCGACTACGAGACGTGTCTCCATATTAGCTACATGCCATGCCGTTGCAAAAATTAGCTGAGCTCTTTTCTGCAATTGCTCGTAAGTGATTTTATCTGGCGTATCAGTAGGCTGATGATAGTCTTCATGCACACCATTAAAATAGAAGATAACTGGTATGTTGTTCTTGGCGAAATTATAATGATCGGACCTATAATAGAAACGATTGCGGTCGTCCTCGGCATTGAAGGTGTAATCCAATTCAAGATTCGTAAAGGATTCATTGACTCTTTCAGAGATATGATGTAACTCTTTGCTTAATCGATCACTACCTATCAAATAAATATAATCCTTATTATTTTCATGGACCTGGTCTACGCGTCCTATCATATCAATATTCAAATTGCAAATTGTATTTTCCAATGGGAAAACAGGATTCTCAGTATAATACCTTGAACCTTCTAGCCCAATTTCTTCTGCAGTGACATGCAGGAAAAGAATGCTTCTTTTAGGGGTAGAACCATTATCGGAAGCAATTTTGAATGCTTGGGCAATTTCCATGAC
>JABDMQ010000136.1 GCA_013001365.1 Flavobacteriaceae bacterium | reverse complement strand
AAGTAGGACCACGATTCAACAGTATTACAAAATCAGAATTGATCAAAGCAACCGATTTTAGGTTTTTCATAGGCGATGAGCATGCCGATAAAATCGTTTCTTACAAGAGATTGGATGTCATTCAACTTGAAGATAGCGAGCAAACGGACATCCGTGAAGAAGGTACTGGTGGCGACTTGACACCTGATCAAATTAAATTCCTAGAATCAGTCGATTACTCTACCAACCTCTTAGTATACGCAGATTACGTAGAGAAGAATAAAGCAACTGGAGAAATGTATGAAACTCATTGGACACCTTACCTGACGGTAGTTCCTGAAAAACAGGCCGCATATTTAGATTTCTCCGAATCCTTCATCGATTACCTCAAGGTGAATATAACCCCTGCAACTACCATGCTCCCAGATAACCAAATAAAACCCGGATTGCTCTATTTTACGGTTAGCAAGAATGGAACCATATCAAATACCAGGATTCAAAATTCATCCGGATTTGAATCGCTTGATGAAAAGCTAATCGAGCTCATCGAGAAAGCTCCTGGCAATTGGGTTCCTGCTGAAAATGCCCAAGGCCAAAAAGTTGACCAAGAACTAACCGTGTCTTTTGGTAAATTAGGCTGTTAGATCAATATTCCTTAAAAATTCTAGGCCTCTTTTACAGAGGCCTTTTTTGAGGTTACAACTTTCTTCTTTCCAGTACAATTTTAATTCATAACTTCGTTAGCACTCCCAATTTATATACTGTTAAAACATGTAAAAAATTAATTATGAAAAAAGAGTTTCTGAGTGGTATGATTTTCCTGCTGTTCTATTGTCCGATGCTGTCGCAGGATGAATTGATCATTAATGTTTATAATCGGACGGCTACATCCCTTAATGGGAGTTGGAAATACATTATAGACCCTTATGAAAATGGTTATTATAATTATCGTTATGAGCCGTTCGACCAACAAGAAACTCCATGGGCAAGTGCGTTTTTCCTTAATTCGAAACCCAAGAATGACTCGGATCTAATTGAATACGATTTCGAAACATCTGACAGCATCAATGTACCAGGCGATTGGAACAGCCAAAAGCCAGAGCTATTATATTATGAAGGTACCCTGTGGTACATGAAATCTTTCAATTTTAAGGCATCAGATGCATTGGCAAGACAGTTTGTTTACTTTGAAGCCTCCAATTACAAAACCGAAGTCTACTTGAATGGAAAGAAATTGGGTGTTCATATTGGTGGTTTTACGCCCTTTAATTTTGAAATTACTAACATCATCAAGGAAACCAGTAACTTCTTGGTGGTCAAGGTCGATAATAAACGTTTGAAAGAAGGGATACCTACCTTGAATACCGATTGGTGGAATTATGGCGGACTGACAAGAGATGTAAAGATCATTGAAACAGCTTCGAACTTCATAAAGGATTATAGTATTCAGTTAAGCCCAGATGATTCCAACAAAATAAATGGATATGTTACATTAAACGGCAATGACATAAGTAATAAGAAGGTGCAATTGAAAATTTCGGAATTAGGGATTGAAAAAGAACTTATAACGAATAATGAAGGCCATGTCTCTTTTGAGATCATTACAAATGATATTGAATATTGGTCATTGGAAAACCCTGTCCTTTATAATGTAACCATAACGACCAATGAAGAATCGGTCACGGACCAAATTGGATTTCGAACCATAACTACCAAAGGATCGCAAATACTACTGAATGATAAGCCCGTTTATCTAAAAGGAATTTCCATTCATGAAGAAAGTCCTCTTAGAGATGGTCGTGGATATTCTGAGGAAGATGCTGAGCAACTACTGGATTGGGCTCAAGAGCTAGGCTGTAATTATGTGCGTCTAGCGCATTACCCTCATAACGAGCACATGGTTAGATTGGCAGATCAAAAAGGAATATTGATCTGGGAAGAAAATCCTGTTTATTGGACCATATCCTGGGATAATAAAGACACCTATAAAAACGCCGAAAACCAACTGTCAGAATTAATTACTAGAGACAAGAACAGGTCAAGTGTCATCATATGGTCTATGGCCAATGAAACACCTAACGTTCCGGCTCGTAATCAATTTCTCTCGAAGCTGGCTAGCTTTGCTAGGTCCAAAGACAATACAAGATTGATAAGCGCTGCATTGGAGCAGAAAAATTACCAAGGTAATCCACTAGTTCGAACCATTGACGATCCCTTTGCAGATGAAGTGGATGTACTAAGTTTCAATCAATATATCGGCTGGTACGATGGGCTACCTGAAAAATGCGAAACCATCACTTGGATCATCAAGCAAGATAAACCTGTATTGATCTCCGAATTTGGTGCTGGAGCAAAGCATGGCTTACATGGTGATAAAGGAGTACGATGGACCGAGGAATTTCAAGAGGATCTATATATTAAGACCTTGAACATGATTGATGGCATTGAAAAGGTCCAAGGTTTTTCCCCATGGATATTGGTGGATTTCAGGTCTCCTAGACGCGTATTGCCAAAAATTCAGGATGGCTGGAACCGCAAAGGCCTCATTTCGGATGATGGTAAGAAAAAGAAGGCGTTTTTCGTGCTTCAAGATTTCTATGAAAAGAAAAAACATCCATAGAATTCACCGATACTCTTATAAGGCCCTGTTACAATTCAAGTGCTTTTTTCACTTCATTGTCCATCAGTAATTCTACTGGATTTTCCAAAGCTTCCTTAACCGCAACCAAGAATCCTACGGATTCCTTGCCATCGATAATCCTGTGATCATACGACAAGGCCACGAACATTATTGGGCGAATTTCTACCTTGCCATTTACAGCAACAGGACGCTCGACAATATTGTGCATGCCTAGGATACCACTTTGTGGTGGATTGATAATTGGCGTTGACAACATACTTCCAAAAACACCTCCGTTACTTATGGTAAACGTGCCGCCGGTCATTTCATCAACAGTTATTTGTCCATCACGTGCGCGAATGGCCAATCGTTTTACTTCAGATTCTATGCCCCTAAAACTCAGATTCTCTGCATTCCTGATCACTGGGACCATCAGTCCTTTAGGCCCTGAAACCGCAATGGATATATCAACGAAATCGTAGCTGATCATCTCTTTTCCATCGATCATCGAATTAACTGCAGGATACATTTTCAAGGCTCTAACTACAGCCAATGAAAAGAAGGACATAAAGCCTAAGCTTACGCCGTGTTTTTCTTTAAAGGTCTCTTTGTATTTCTTGCGTAGTTCGAAAATTGGCGACATATCCACTTCATTAAAAGTAGTCAACATGGCAGTGGTATTCTTCGCTTCGACCAGTCGCTCGGCAACTTTACGACGTAGCATAGACATCTTGCTTCTTGAAGAACCACGCCCTTCGACATTGATTGCCTCACCCATTGAAGGTACGGCATTGACCGCATCTTCTTTGGTAATGCGACCATCGCGGCCAGTTCCGTCAACATCATTGCTTGAAATGCCTTTTTCATCAAGTATCTTCTTGGCAGCAGGTGACGCTGTTCCGGTAGCATAGGTACTTTCTTTCTTAACTTCAGTCTTGACCTCTTTTACAGGTGCTTCAACTTTCTTTTCCCCTTTTGGCTTCTCTGAAACGCCTTCAGGTTTTGCTGCATCAGTATCGATAAGGCAGACCACCTCACCAACATTAACGGCATCGCCTTCCTCAGCCTTAAGGGTTATCGTTCCGCTAGCTTCCGCAGGTAACTCAAGGGTTGCTTTATCAGAATCGACTTCTGCTATGGCTTGGTCTTTTTCCACATAATCACCATCCTCGACCAACCATTCAGCTATTTCAACTTCTGTAATCGATTCTCCTGGTGAAGGGACTTTCATTTCTAGGACCATTCTTCTATGATTTTATGTTTTTTACTTTATCGTTTTTCTCTGGAAGATAATCTTCCTTGATCTCTCCATTGACCATTATTCTATCAAAATAAAGCTTGCCACCTGTGGCGATGCCCATATCTTGGACATTCTGCAAACTTAAATGCAAATGTGGTTCCGTTGTATTGCCAGAATTGCCACATTTACCTAAAAGGTCACCTTGTTTTACCTCTTGACCTTCAGTAACAACCACAGATTTTTCCTGAAGATGCGCAAACAGCAAGAATTCATTATTTGCTGTCTTAAGCACTACTGTATTACCAGTTAATTGAGCAGGATTCATCTCTCCCGGAATATTGTCTTTTACTCCAGTAATGACCTGCACCACCTGGGCATCACAAGGTGCGATTATATCCTTGCCAAAAACATAATAATTGTCATTGACCTTAGGGTCTCCCTTGTGGGAAACTCCATCTTTGACCATCATGATGTCATATGCATATTTCTGATTGTCATATGCCACATGGTAATTCTTATCGACCGACGTCCCTCCCCAGAAAACATAGCATTCCTCATTGAAAGGCAGAATCATTTTAGTAGTATTTCGCTCTAAAACTGGAATGTTATCTGGTTTATGCGGTTGCAGGAAAAGACCATTGATGTTGTTTTCACTATCCAAGGAGATTACCACATCAAGTACGATCTTTTCAAATGTGGTCTTATAGATATGTGCTGTTTGTCTTGTCTTAGAAAAGACCATGGTATCGATCTTACCTGCCATAGCTGAAATCTGATCTGTAAACATGGCAACCGTTTTCTCAACCGGCAACGCAGCCTT
>JABDMQ010000346.1 GCA_013001365.1 Flavobacteriaceae bacterium | reverse complement strand
CGAAACCATTATGAAAGCGAGATCGGTCATTTTCAGGGAGCCAAAACTCCAGATGTAGACACATTCAGGGATTCCTTGCCAATCATTGAAGAGGACATCATGGAGCATAAGGAGGACAAAAAGCTGGTCATGTATTGTACTGGTGGTATTCGATGCGAAAAAGCCAGTGCTTATTTCAAACATAAGGGTTTCAAGAAGGTGTTCCAATTAGAAGGCGGGATTATTGAATATACGCGTCAGGTGAAAAACAAGAACCTTGAGAACAAGTTTATAGGTAAGAATTTCGTTTTCGACGAACGTCGTGGAGAACGCATAAGCGATGACATCATTTCAAAATGCCATCAATGCGGAAAACCATGTGACACCCATGTTAATTGTGCCAATGACGCATGTCACTTATTGTTCATCCAATGCGATGAATGTAAGGAAGAAATGGACAATTGTTGCTCTACGAACTGCAAGGAGGTGCATAATTTGCCTTATGAAGAGCAAAAAGCATTGCGCAGAGGCCAAGGAAACAGCAATGATATTTTCAAGAAAGGACGGTCAGAAGTGCTTAAATACAAGAAGGATCTTAAGTAGGTATCAACGATTTAAAATAGTATATTTACGTTTTAATCTAATTACTAACTTTCTTCGGGCGATGCTTGCCATTGACTCGAATCAATATAAATACTAAATGGCTTGTAACAGTTGCTCAACTGGTAAAGACGGTCAACCTCGTGGATGTAAGAATAATGGAACCTGCGGAACAGATAGTTGCAATAAATTAACTGTTTTCGACTGGTTGTCGAACATGTCACTTCCTAGTGGCGAAAAACCATTTCATTATGTAGAAGTGCGCTATAAGAATGGCCGAAAAGGCTATTACAAGAACACGGAAAATCTCACATTGGGCATAGGAGATATTGTTGCTACTCAAGCAAAATCTGGCCATGATGTCGGCATGGTGACATTGACAGGAGAGCTCGTAAGAGTCCAAATGAAACGCAAGAAGGTAGAGATCGATGGAGAAGAATCCCTTAAGATATACAGGAAGGCTTCACAAAAAGACATCGATATCTGGCAAAAGGCTAGAGACAAGGAAGAACCGATGAAAGTCAAAGCCCGTCAGTTTGCAATCGACTTAAGGCTGCAAATGAAGATTTCTGACATCGAGTTTCAAGGAGATGGAAGTAAAGCTACATTCTATTACACTGCCGAAGAACGTGTTGATTTTAGGGAACTGATCAAGGTATTCGCTCGCGAATTCAGGACAAGGATCGAAATGAGACAAGTTGGTTTTAGACAAGAAGCATCCCGCTTGGGTGGCATTGGATCTTGTGGACGAGAATTATGTTGCTCGACTTGGTTGACCGATTTCAGGTCTGTCAGTACCGCAGCAGCTAGATACCAGCAATTATCGCTTAATCCACAAAAATTAGCAGGCCAATGTGGCAAACTTAAATGCTGCCTTAATTACGAGCTAGATGCCTATATGGATGCCCTTAAGGAATTCCCGAAAACAGATACGAAGCTATATACAGAAAAGGGAACGGCAGTATGCCAGAAAACCGATATTTTCAAAGGCCATATGTGGTATGCATATGAAGGTGAATGGATGAATTGGCATACCTTGACGACGAGTCAAGTCAATGAGATCATAGCTCTCAACAAGCAAAAGAAAAAAGTTGCAAGCTTAGAAGAATATGCATCAGAGCTAATTGAAGACACTAAAGTAGAATTCGAGAACGTTGTAGGACAAGATAGTTTAACACGTTTTGATAGGCCAAAAGGCAGGAAGAAACGTAGATCTAATAGGAACAATAGAAGAAACAAGAACAGGCGTAAACCACAGAACAATGCAAAATAGGTTCTTTATCTTCTTGATTATACCTATAACAATGATGATATCATGCGATTCTAACCGGATATTCGACCAATATAGATCGATTCCAGACAAGTGGCATAAGGACTCGATCGTGACCTTCGAAATTGCTCCTCCAGACTCATTGAATAAGTATGACTTGTTCGTTAATTTGAGGAATACCAATGATTATGAGTTCAGTAATTTGTTCTTGATCGTAGAAATGAATTTCCCAAATGGGAAAGTGATCAAAGACACTTTGGAGTACCAAATGACGGAACCCAGCGGAAAATTCTTGGGAGAAGGGTTTTCAGACCTGAAAGAAAACAAATTATGGTACAAGGAAGGCGTGGTCTTTAACGAATCGGGCGATTATAAAGTTAGTATCCAGCATGCCATGCGCGTTAATGGAGAAGTAAATGGAGTCGAGAATCTCGAAGGTATAACGGAAGTTGGATTCAGGGTAGAAAAACATTTAGAGAATTAGAATGACTGAGAAAAAAGAAACCAAAAATACGGCGCAAGATTATTCCAAGTACATTCGTTGGTTTTGGATGCTTTTCCTTTTAGGGATATTGATGCCAATATTGATATTCTCCTTGGCATCTTGGGGTTACCTAGGCGAAATGCCTGACCATACCCAATTAGAGAATCCAAGAACAAACTTGGCATCAGAAATCATTTCGTCGGATGGTGAGACCTTGGGTAAATTCTATTTTAACGATAACAGGACTCCTGTAGATTATGAGGACCTACCAGTTCATCTGGTAGATGCGCTTATTGCAGTAGAAGATGCGAGATATGCGGATCACTCTGGCATTGATGCCAGAGGTATTTTAAGAGCAATTTTCAAGCTTGGAAGAGGAGGAGGAGGAGCGAGTACGATATCACAACAATTAGCTAGACAGCTTTTTGTTGGTGTCGCATCAAAGAACACCTTTGAAAGATTGCAGCAAAAAATAAAGGAATGGGTCATAGCTACTAGGCTTGAACGACAATACACTAAGGAAGAGATCATAGCACAGTATTTCAACATTTATGATTTTGGCAATAACGCTGATGGCATTCGATCTGCTGCACGAATATATTTTGGCAAGGAACCTCAAAAATTAGACCTTAATGAATCTGCCATGTTGGTTGGTATGTTCAAGAATTCGTCGCTGTATAATCCAAGGAGAAATGCTGAAGGCGTCACAAATAGGCGAAATGTCGTATTAAGCCAAATGGAGAAATATGACTATATCACAACGGCTGTTAAGGATTCTCTTCAAAAGCAGGGCCTTGGACTGAATTACACACCAGAATCGCACCGTGAGGGCATGGCAACCTATTTTAGGGAATACCTCAGGGATTTTATGAAAAAGTGGACGGCCAATGAGGCGAACAGAAAACCTGACGGTTCTAAATACAACATCAATAGCGACGGATTGAAAATATACACGACGATCGATTCGCGCATGCAAAAATATGCGGAAGATGCTGTACAAAATCACATGCCCAAATTACAGGCAGAATTCTTTCATCAAAATACACCAAGAAGAAATCCGAAGGCGCCATTCCTGGAACTCACCAATGGCGGAATAGATACATTAATGAGAGTGTCCATGAAGCGATCTGAACGATGGCGTGTCATGAAAAAGAATGGCAGTTCAGAAAAGGAAATCGAAGAATCATTTCAAAAACCTGTAAAAATGAGGATTTTCACTTGGGAAAACGCAGAACAGGAAATAGACACCGTAATGAAACCATGGGATTCCATGCGCTATTATAAATCGTTCTTGCAACCTGGAATGATGTCCATGGAGCCACAGACCGGTCATGTAAAGGCATGGGTTGGAGGCATGGACTACAAGCATTTTCAATATGATCATGTAAAACAAGGGAAGCGACAGATTGGATCGACCTTCAAGCCATTTGTTTATGCCACAGCCATAGACCAATTACATATGTCTCCTTGTGATGAGTTACCTGATCGCCCTTTCTGCATTGAGGCAATGAGGCATGGGAACACCGAAGAGTGGTGTCCAGAGAATTCTGGTAAGACCTATGGAGGTATGCGCACATTGAAAAACGCCTTGGCAAATTCGGTAAATACAGTAACCGCACAGCTTATAGATATGGTTGGTCCACAGCCAGTGGTCGACCTAGCAAATAGAATGGGCATTGAAGGTGATATCCTCCCGGTACCATCCATTGCTTTAGGAACTCCGGATTTAAGCGTTTATGAAATGGTAGCTGCCTATAGCACGTTTGCCAATAAAGGGGTTTATACTAAACCTGTAATGGTAACAAGTATTGAGGATAAGAATGGTACGACTCTTTATCAATTCGTTCCTCAGACCAAAGATGTATTAAGTGAGGAGGCAGCCTATGTAACTGTAAATCTAATGGAAGGCGTGACGCAATATGGTTCGGGTTCTAGATTGAGAACAAAAGGACGTGATAAATGGGACCCTTTATTCAGGGAGATCATCACTGGTTACCCTTATGAACTACAAAATCCTATAGCTGGTAAAACAGGAACAACACAAAATCAAAGCGACGGATGGTTCATGGGTATGGTCCCAAACCTGGTAACTGGAGTTTGGGTCGGAGCAGAGGATAGAGCGGCTCACTTTGCTGGAATAGATTATGGCCAAGGTGCTTCCATGGCATTACCTATCTGGGGAATGTACATGAAAGCCTGTTATGAAGACGAAACATTAAGTGTGTCTCAAGAAGAATTCGAGAAGCCAGCAAGATTAAGCTATAATCTGGATTGCACTAAAAAAGTGGATGAGGAACCAGATGAAGGGGATGATGAATCGGATGAATTAGACTTCTAAAAATCATAAACCATTCTATTCAGAATGGTTTTTTTATTTCGTAATTTTCAGAATCAGAATCAGAATCAAAATCAAAATCTCATGATCAATAAACAGGTCGAAGACATTTCGATAGCTTTGAAAGGCGTCACGGATGATATGACGTTCATGTTTGGAGGGTTTGGTCTGTCTGGGATACCAGAAAATGCCATTGCTCAACTAGTTAAGTTGGGTGTCAAAGGCTTGACCTGTATATCTAATAATGCCGGGGTTGATGATTTTGGATTGGGATTACTACTTCAAGAAAAACAGATCAAGAAAATGGTGTCGTCTTATGTAGGTGAGAATGATGAGTTTGAAAGACAGATGCTCAGCGGTGAATTAGAAGTGGAATTAATTCCACAGGGTACTTTGGCAGAGAGATGCCGAGCAGCCCAAGCTGGATTCCCTGCTGTTTACACCCCGGCAGGCTTTGGAACTGAAGTAGCTGAAGGAAAAGAAACCAGGGATTTTGATGGAAAGATGTATGTGCTGGAACATGCTTTCAAGGCCGATTTCGCTTTTGTAAAAGCCT
>JABDMQ010000332.1 GCA_013001365.1 Flavobacteriaceae bacterium | reverse complement strand
TTAGCACTGGACTCAGCAACGATTTCATTTACGACCTGTGGTATTCTGCCTTCACCTAATTTTGCAATTTTAGAGATTTTATAACCATGGTTGTAAAGGAAGGTAACGTTTAGTAGTTTTTGAAGATTTGCAAGATTGTAATACCTGATATTAGTTTCAGTTCGATTAGGTTGCAACAAATTATAACGCTTTTCCCAGATTCTTATGGTATGTGCTTTAATACCAGAAAGATTCTCAAGGTCCTTTATGCTGAAATTGCTTTTAACGTTGTTCATATTTTATGGTAAAACATTAAACAAATTTACAATTTTTAATAAATAACTGTAATCATTTAACATAAATACAACAAAAGCCTTTAGTCAGATTGAATAATTAGTCCATCTATATTCATAGGATTTTCAAAGATAATTGACAAGTTCTTAGAAGAGAAGTATAAAGTGCGCACGAGAAGACTCGAACTTCCACGGACTAATGTCCACTAACCCCTCAAGCTAGCGCGTCTACCAATTCCGCCACGTGCGCATTCATAATGTGGTAAAAATAAAAAAAGTTAAGCAATAGCCTAACTTTATTGTGACCTGGCTGAGGCTCGAACTCAGGACCCTCTCCTTAAAAGGGAGATGCTCTACCAACTGAGCTACCAGGTCTTTCTTTACTTAAAAAGAGGTGCAAATATAAGAGCAATAATATTATATTACAATACTTTTTCTATTTAAATTTGATGCTGATCTTGGCATGGGAATAATGCCAGGAATTAATGCACTTCAAGTAAATTATGAAAGTCATTTTAATGGGTTATATGGGTTCTGGAAAATCGGTAATCGGTAGATTGCTCTCTAACACATTGACTTATGATTTCATTGATCTAGATGCTTATATCGAGATGAAAGAGGATATGACCATTCCAGAAATATTTGAACGTAAAGGTGAAGTGTATTTCCGGAAAAAAGAATATGATCATCTTAAGGAACTACTATCTTCAAAGGACGACTTCGTTCTTTCGTTGGGTGGTGGTACACCTTGTTATGGCAATAATCTTGAAATCATAAAAAATTCAATAGACAGTTCAATTTTCTATTTAAAAGCCTCAGTTCAAACACTGTTCGAACGACTTGTACCTGAAAAGGAAAACCGCCCCTTGATAAGTCAAATCGACACCAAGGAAGAACTGATTGATTATTTGAACAAACATCTTTTTGAAAGAGGATTTTATTACAATCAAGCCGATTTCGTAATAAATGTTGACGGCAAGAACAAGCAAGATGTTATTGAAGAAGTTGTGTTAAATCTATTCTAGCGAGACCTCATAATCCTTCACTAATTTTACTGTAACATGTTCCTTTAACGAGGTCGATAAAGAAATGCCTTTATAGTCAGCTTTAACAGGATATTTCTTGTGATTCCTATTTACTAGAACCGCGGTCTTGAATTGTTTTAATGGTACATCCAAGAAATATTTGACACCATAGACCAATGTTGTCCCAGAGTTCAGGACGTCATCAACCAGGATCAATGACTTGTTCTTATAGTCGTTTTCGCTTATGGAAGTTACAATAGGTTTTCTAGGATTCTTCTTGTCAATGGTCACTTTACAAAGATTCACTTTTATGTCAGAGATTTTCTCTAATTGAGATTTCACTTTTTTGGCAAATACATAACCATTGGGTTCAATGCCTGCAATAACAACTTCATTTTCATTAATATTACTTTCGTAGACCTGGTACGCAATTCTCCTGATCTTATGAACGATCTGTTTATGATCTAATATGATGTTCTTATTTCCCAACATTATTGTGGCAGTTTAATCAAATATAAAAAGTCTTTATTCATTCTCATCATAAAAATCATCAATATCTCTACGGTCTTTCTTTGTTGGCCTTCCTTCTCCTTTATTTCGATAATGATCCTTCGCTAGTTTTAACATTTCTTGAGCTTCAAAATGTTCCTTAGGCGTGGTATCTGTCCGATAAATATCTACCAATTTTGCTCCAACACGACTTTTCGGAATATCATTGACAGTCAAACAATAAGTTATCTGATTCTTGCGGAGTTCTATTTTGTCCAGCGGATAAACTTCCCTTCCTGGCTTTGCGATTAAACTATTTATTCGAACCTGTCCTTTCTTGCATGCAATAGTGGCCATATTTCTGGTTTTGTAATACCGAACACTCCATAAATATTTATCGATTCGCATATAATTTAACAGAATTGGATCTTTTTAATTTTGTTTGATCCTAATATAAAATCGTATCTTGCAGCCTCAAAAATAAGCAATAAAGACATCAAATTGTTGGGATGTTTCCAATAATGATGTTGAAAAAAATCGTTCTAAAAAGAAATAAATGAAATTAGGAAAATACCTTTTCGCGCTCATGGTTTTGGTTTTGGCTATGAATTCATGCCAGAAAGACGATGATTCGGATGTACAAGCAGCGCCACCTCGAGATCGAGGAGAGCAATACTTGGTTGACTTGGATTCTATTGAAGAATACCTTTCAACACATTTCTATAATTATGAAGAGTTTGCGACAAATCCAAATTCAACAGATTTTGAGATCCTGTTCGATACAATTGCCGGCGATAATAGTGATAAGACTCCTTTAATAGACCAGGTAAGTTCTAAGATGGTATTGGATGCAGATGATGTAGAATACAAGTTATATTATCTTGTTGTTAGGGAAGGACTGGGTGATCAGCCAAAATTTGCGGACTCGACCTACTTGGATTATAAAGGAACCTTGATCAATGACACAACTTTTGACAGTTCTCCTAATCCGGTCTGGTTCGATCTTGTGAGTGTAGTACAAGGATTTCGTGAAATAGCTAAAGAATTCAAGGGGTCTACCTCTTTTGTTGAGAATCCTGATGGTACATTTACCTATCAGGATTATGGTATAGGAGCAATGTTCATACCTTCTGGACTGGCTTATTTTAACGAGCCACCATTTGGAGTCCCTCTTTATTCACCTTTGGTATTCAGATTTAATTTGTATTTGGCAAATGAGAGTGACCACGATCGGGATCATGTGCCTTCATATTTGGAAGACCTTGATGGCAACGAGAATTTTTCACTTGCCGGTGACGATACAGATGAAGATAACCTTGCAGATTTTGTTGATGCCGATGATGATAATGATGGTACCCTAACAAGAGACGAGGACTTAGAGCCAGACCCTGACCTAAGTGTAGACAGTAATGGTGATGGTGATCCAACTAATGATATTGGTGATGGCAATCCTATGAATGATGATACTGACGGAGATGGTATACCTAATTATCTCGATCCGGACGATTCGGAATCAAGATTTCCTGATGATGATAACTAATAAAAAAAGCCGCTTTAAAGCGGCTTTTTTTTTGTTTTTGATGTTCTAAATTAATTTAAAGGCAGTGATAAACTCACTATAAGTTGATCAGGACG
>JABDMQ010000316.1 GCA_013001365.1 Flavobacteriaceae bacterium | reverse complement strand
TTCACAAAACCTTCAGTAGTCCGAAGAGCCCAAATACAAAAGGCACAATATGTGCAAGGCTTGCGAGACGCCGAAGAGATTTAGTATTTTAAAACACTTAAAGCAATTAATATAAAAGAAACCGTTAATTAATGTTAACTAACGGTTTTTTTGTTCCTATGATTTAATGTTGATTTTTACTATTTTTAGCAATACATCCTTACCACCAAAATATGCCCTTTAAGGCCTTTTCAGATTACTTACAAATAGAAAAAAATTATTCGCATCATACTGTAAATGCCTATGTGAACGATCTATCTGAATTCAGTGAATTTACTCTAAACGAGTATGACCAAAAAAGTATCGATAATGTCAATTATTCTCAAATAAGAAGTTGGATCGTTCTTCTATCAGAAGCTAATATAGCCAACAGGAGCATTAATAGGAAGATATCCTCACTTAAGGCCTATTATAGGTTCTTGTTGAAAACAGAACGGATCAAGACCAGTCCATTGGCCAAACATAGGGCACTCAAGACTTCTAAGAAAATTGAAGTACCATTTTCTCAAGAAGAGATGTCGGTGGTCCTGAACGATTGCTTTTTTGAAGATACATTTGAAGGGGTTAGGGATTACTTGATCATTGAGTTATTCTATTCAACTGGGATAAGACGAAGTGAGCTTATTAACATCAAGCTTAAGGATATTGATGATGATAATATGACATTAAGGGTGTTAGGGAAACGAAACAAGGAACGTGTCATTCCTTTATTGAAAAGTGTTCATTCTAATTTATTGGAATATTTATTGAGGAGAAAAGAAGTCCCAGGATCAGCCAAGAACGAGTATCTCTTTTTGACTAAAAAGGGGGTTAAAATCTATGAAACACTTGTATACAGAATAATAAATGAGTACTTTAGTAAGGCATCAACTAAGGTAAAGAAGAGCCCGCATATCTTAAGACATACATTTGCGACTCATTTACTTAATCAAGGTGCTAACCTAAATGCTGTGAAAGAACTATTGGGACATAGTTCATTAGCTTCAACACAAGTTTATACTCATAGTAGTATATCGGAGCTTAAGAAGGTCTATGGAGAATCCCATCCGAGAAGTAAAAAATAATTGTCTAACCATAAAATTGTAAAGATGAAAGTAAACACCCAATCAGTTAACTTCAATGCAGATAGCAAATTGATAGATTTCATTCAGAAGAGGATGGATAAACTAGATCAGTTTTATGATAAGGTAATTCAATCAGATGTATACTTGAAAGTAGAGAATACCAGCGACAAGGCCAACAAGATTTTCGAAGCAAAACTTATTGTGCCTGGAGACACTCTTGTTGTCAAAAAACAGTGCAAGACATTTGAAGAAGGAACAGATATGGCGGTAAACTCACTTGGAAGACTTCTCAAGAAACGTAAGGAGAAGTTGCGTCCGCATTTATAATCAAAAATGTTCAAAAAATGTTTTGAATAAAAAAATAAATATCTACATTTGCAGTCCGTTAGAAATAGCGGACTTTTTTTGTTTAAAAAAGTGAGAAAAGGCCGATGTAGCTCAGCTGGCTAGAGCAGCTGATTTGTAATCAGCAGGTCGTGGGTTCGAGTCCCTCCATCGGCTCTTGAAGTTTTGAGAGTGCATCAGGTGATTTACTAATGCTTTTTTAAATTGGCGAAGTGAATTGGGACGAGAAGTTTATCCTGAGCGAAGTCGAAGGGAGTCCCTCCATCGGCTCCGGTTCTTTAAAATATTGATTAAGTTTTTGGGGAGATACTCAAGCGGCCAACGAGGACAGACTGTAAATCTGTTGTTTTTTAACTTCGCAGGTTCGAATCCTGCTCTCCCCACATAAGACTTAAAAATTGCGGGAGTAGCTCAGTTGGTAGAGCGTCAGCCTTCCAAGCTGAATGTCGCCAGTTCGAACCTGGTCTCCCGCTCAAAATTCCTGCGAAGGCAGGAATCCTAACCTTGAACAAAAGTTAGGAAAGTAAACACTTTACGCCGGTGTAGCTCAGGGGTAGAGCGTTTCCTTGGTAAGGAAGAGGTCACGGGTTCAAATCCCGTCATTGGCTCTTTTATTAAAACATATTGAACACTAATATTATTATATAACTAAGATTAAAATAAATTAAACATGGCAAAGGCAACTTTCGATCGTTCAAAACCACACCTTAATATAGGTACTATTGGACACGTAGATCACGGTAAAACAACTTTAACTGCTGCTATTACTAAAGTATTAGCTGATGCAGGTTTATCTGAAGCAAGATCATTCGATCAGATTGATAACGCTCCGGAAGAGAAAGAAAGAGGTATTACAATTAATACATCTCACGTAGAATACGCAACAGCTAATCGTCACTACGCTCACGTTGACTGTCCAGGTCACGCGGATTACGTAAAGAACATGGTTACTGGTGCTGCTCAAATGGACGGAGCAATCCTTGTAGTTGCTGCTACTGATGGGCCGATGCCACAAACAAGAGAGCACATCCTTCTAGGACGTCAGGTAGGAATTCCTCGTATAGTTGTATTCATGAACAAAGTGGATATGGTTGACGATGAAGAGCTACTTGAATTGGTAGAGATGGAAGTAAGAGACCTATTGTCTTTCTATGAATATGATGGAGACAATGGACCTGTAATTGCTGGTTCTGCATTAGGAGCACTTAATGGTGAGCAAAAATGGGTTGATTCTGTGATGGAATTGATGGAAGCAGTTGATACTTGGATTGAAGAACCAGTTCGAGATATGGACAAGCCTTTCTTGATGCCTATTGAAGATGTATTCTCGATTACTGGTCGTGGTACTGTTGCAACAGGTCGTATAGAGACTGGAGTTGCTAATACTGGGGATCCAGTAGACATTATTGGTATGGGTGCTGAGAAGTTAACTTCAACGATTACTGGTATCGAAATGTTCCGTCAGATTCTTGATAGAGGAGAGGCAGGAGATAATGCA
>JABDMQ010000295.1 GCA_013001365.1 Flavobacteriaceae bacterium | reverse complement strand
CTTTTCGAGTTTGAATTCCTGATTTTTTAATCGTTCAGGTAGGGATTATCGCATCATTAAGTTCTAATATGTCAAGCCAAATTTTATTTATTTGATCTTAACATTCCTTGAATGAAAATTCCATACCTTTAAGAATCCCTTAACAGTAAATAAGAATCTTTTTTTCTAAGTTCACTAACTATAAATCCAAATTGGATTTATAGTTCTTTCAAACCTCAGATTTCTTTCCTACATAGCGCTCATTGCGTGTCTCAAGTGTCAAAAGTTGGCACATTAATTTGATTAATCAATCAATACTAGTATATATGAAAAGACGAGATTTTATTCAATATGCAGGATTAGGTGCTGGAGCCGTGATGATGCCATCGCTACTTTTAGGCAATAATATCCCTGCTGAAGCCCTTCTAGAACCTGGCATGGATGTCATGGTAAAGAAGCAATTGGCAGATGTCGCCCTTAATACCGCAAGGTCATTAGGTGCCACTTATGCCGATGCAAGAATAGGAAGATACCTTAACCAATATGTCTTTACAAGAGAAGACAAGGTTCAAAACGTGGTGAATACAGAATCCTTTGGGGTTGGTGTTCGTGTCATTGCCAATGGCACTTGGGGATTTGCCTCTACCAACAATGTTACCGATGATGGAATAAAAAAGGCCACAGAACAAGCAGTCGCTATTGCTAAGGCGAATTCAAGAATCCAAAAGGAGCCCGTAAAATTGGCTCCGGTTGAAACTTATGGTGAAGTATCCTGGAAGACTCCGATAAAAAAGGATTTCAAGGAAGTTCCAGTTTCTGAGAAAGTCGATCTTCTGTTAAGTGCAAATGCCGCAGCAATGGAGAATGGAGCAAATTTTGTTAATTCAGCTCTCTTCATGGTCAATGAACAGAAGTATTTTGCATCTACTGAAGGCTCATACATCGATCAGGATGTACATAGAATCTGGCCAACGTTTGGTGTTACTGCGATCGACAGGGCTGCAAATAAATTCAAGTCTAGGCAGGCGATGAGTGCCCCAATGGGAATGGGCTACGAATATATGGACGGCCTCGACTCAGAGAAAATTCAAGGGCCTGAAGGCATGACCTTATATAAAAAGAGTTATGACATGGTCGAAGATGCTATTTTAGCAGCAAAACAGGCCAAGCAACGACTTACCGCAAAATCTGTAGATGCTGGTAAATACGATCTGGTATTAGAACCAAATCATCTAGGATTAACTATTCATGAATCTGTTGGACATCCATTAGAGCTAGATCGCGTTCTTGGCTATGAAGCAAATTATGCAGGAACGAGTTTTGCAACTCTTGATAAATGGAAATCCAAGAACTTCAAGTATGGTAGCGATATCGTTAATCTTGTGGCAGACAAGACTCAAGTTGGTTCTCTAGGTGCTGTAGGATATGATGATGAAGGCGTAAAGACCAAGAAATGGGATTTAGTACGAAAAGGAATCCTAACCAATTACCAAGCGATAAGGGATCAAGTTCACATGATCGGTCAGAACGAATCTCATGGTTGCTGTTATTCCCAGAGTTGGAATGACGTACAATTCCAGCGCATGCCTAATGTATCTTTGGAGCCAGGCACAGAGAAATATTCTATTGACGATATGATCAAGGATGTTGAAAAAGGAATTTATATTGCTGGAAGAGGTTCTTATTCCATAGATCAACAGCGTTATAATTTCCAGTTTGGCGGAACCGCATTCTACGAAATAAAAGATGGAAAAATCGTCGGAATGTTAGACGATGTTGCTTACCAATCGAATACCCAGGAATTCTGGAATTCGTGTGTTAAGATATGCGACAAGGATGATTATCGAATGTTCGGATCGTTCTTCGATGGCAAGGGGCAACCATCACAAATTAGTGCTGTGTCTCATGGAAGCTCAACTTCTAGATTCAACGACATTAATGTGATCAATACTGGTAGAACCATCTAATTCCTTTTAACAATAATATTATAATCATGGCAATATATTCAAAAGAAGAAGCAAGGAAGATCATGGAAAAAGCACTAAGCTTTTCGAGTGCAGACACTTGCGAAATAAATTTAAGTGGTAGCGAAAGCGGAAACATTCGCTATGCTCGTAACACCGTATCGACATCTGGTCATCGGTCCAATCAAACGTTGGTTGCTCAAGCAAGTTTTGGCAAGAAATCCGGAACCGCAACCATCGACGAATTTGATGATGCATCTTTGGAAAAAGTCGTTAAAAGAGCAGAGGAATTAGCACAACTGTCTCCTGAAAATCCGGAATTCATGCCCCCTTTAGGGCCACAGACCTATGACGAATCAGTGACCTTTAGCGAGTCTACGGCCAACATCACCCCTGAATACAGGGCTAAGGTGGCTGAAAGTAGCATAAAGCCAGCATCATCTAAAGATGTTACGGCAGCAGGATTTTTCAATGACTCTGCTGGGTTTAGTGCAATGATGAACTCCAATGGTCTTTTCGCATATAACAAGTCAACAAGTTCGGATTTTACCGTTACCATGAGAACTAATGATGGTACTGGATCAGGCTGGGTGACTAGAGACTATAACGATGTAACGAAGTTTGATGCAGAGGAAGCATCTAATGTGGCAATCGACAAAGCCGTCTTGTCTCGTGAAGCGAAGGCCATTGAACCAGGTAAATATACGGTCATTCTTGAACCAGCGGCATCCATAGGGCTTTTACAACGTATGTTTGGATCGTTCAATGCGCGAACAGCAGATGAAGGTAGGAGTTTCATGTCCAAAGAAGGCGGTGGAACCAAGTTAGGAGAGAAAATTGTTGACGAACGTATAAATGTATGGTCAGACCCGTTGAATCCAGAAGTTCCAACTGGAACTTGGAATGGGTCAGGTCAACCCTTAAAGAAAACCCAATGGATTGAGAATGGTGTAGTCAAGAACCTATCTTACTCTCGCTATTGGGCCGAACAAAAAGGTGTAGACCCTGTTCCTTTTGCATCCAACGGAATAATGGAAGGTGGCGATGCGTCTCTGGAAGACTTGATCAAAAGTACCAAGAAAGGTATCCTTGTCACTCGATTGTGGTATATACGAGGTGTGGATCCACAAACCTTATTATATACTGGACTGACGCGAGACGGCACATTCTATATCGAGAATGGGCAAATTAAGCATCCAGTGAAGAATTTCAGGTTCAATGAAAGTCCGATCATCATGCTTAATAATTTAGAGACGCTAGGAAAACAAGTTAGGATAGATGGGAATTTGATTCCGTACATGAAAGTTCGGGATTTCACCTTCACTAGCTTATCTGATGCAGTATAACAAATCATGAACTGTAATAACTGGTTGTTTTGACTTGCTCATTTCAGCCAGTTTTTATTTATAGGCCTACGATTGTAAAAAGCAATTTGGCCTGTTTCAATATTGAAGATAAAAGTGAACAATGAATTCTTCTTTACGCGTTTGCAGTATGAATCGGGCGATTGGGATGTCGATCAACGCATGCCTTCCAACCTATTGAATTCTCTTGTTGAATACACTACATTAAAAGTCGATACGCAAGAGAACATTGTAAGTTTAAGCAGCGATGATATTTTCAGATGCCCTTTTTGCTATTTGTCAGGTCATAAGCTCGTTCAGTTCACCAAAAAGGAAAAAGAGAATTTCAAGAAATATGTCGATAACGGTGGATTTGTTTTTGTAGATGATTGCAATCACGATATTGATGGGCTATTCGCAAAATCGTTCGAACGTCAAATGGATGCTATCTTTGGTGTTGGTAGCCTAAAGAAAATCCCTAATGACCATGAGATATACAATATCTTTTTTGAGTTTGAAGACGGTCCGCCAACAACGTCCCAGGAACTGAATGGATGGGGAGACGATATTGTACATGACTATTTGAAAGCCATCGAAATAAACAGAAGAATTGGTGTGCTATATAGCAATAAAGACTATGGATGCGAATGGGATTACGACTTCCGGAACAAACGTTGGTATAAAATTGACAATACGCGTTTTGGGGTGAACATCGTCATGTACGCACTTACATCATAAATAAAGAACAAATGAATAAAGAGATTGCCAAGATAGAGACGGAATTAAATACGTTAACTGATAAGTTAAAGGACTTGAAGAATGAAATCGGTAAGGTTATCATTGGTCAAGAAGATTCGGTAGAGCAATTACTCATCGCTTTTCTTGCAGGTGGCCATGCTTTGTTAGAAGGCGTCCCTGGATTGGCAAAAACCTTAATGATCAGGACACTAGCAGAGGCCATTGACTTAAAATTCAAACGGATTCAGTTTACACCAGATCTTATGCCATCCGACATCATTGGAACTGAGATCTTGGAAGAAGACCATAGTACAGGTAAGAAGTTCTTCAAGTTCAGTAAAGGTCCCATTTTCGCTAACATCATTCTGGCTGATGAGATCAACAGGACGCCTCCCAAGACACAGGCAGCACTTCTTGAAGCTATGCAAGAATTTGAGGTGACTTATTCGGGCAAGACCTATGAACTTGAACGACCATTCTTCATTTTGGCAACACAGAACCCTATTGAGCAATCAGGAACATTTCCGTTACCGGAAGCGCAGCAAGATCGATTCCTATTCTATATAAAAATAGGGTATCCCGAAGCACAGAACGAATCAAACATATTGAAAGCCACAACAGGAACTAAAAATGAAGTCCTAAATAAAGTCATAAGCGGTGAAGACATCCTACGACTGCAACATTTAGTTCGCGAAATACCAATTAGTGATGACTTGATCGACTACACTAGTAGAATCGTTAGAGCCACACGTCCTGAAACAACAGACATAGATTATGTCAAGGAATGGGTAGATTGGGGAGCTGGCCCAAGAGCTGGACAGGCCATGATATTGACGGCAAAGGCTCGAGCTTTACTACAAGGCAGATTGTCGGTAACACTCGAAGACCTAAAACATGTTTCTAAACCCGTATTACGTCACAGGATAATCGTGAATTTCAAGGCAGAGGCCAATAAAATAGATTCAGATAAGATCACAGCTCATCTTCTAAGTTCCATTGAGCTCGGCAAATAAGACAAAGTGAAACAGGACTATCGCGAATTATTCAAACCGGAAATAATCAAGACAGTTTCAGGACTGGCTTTGATATCACGAGTTATTGTTGATGGATATCTCTCTGGCAAGAATCATAGCAGACGGGTTGGTCCTGGAATGGAATTCAGTCAGTTCAGAAGTTATCAGCCTGGTGATGACCTAAGATTGTTGGATTGGAAAATGTTGGCTCGCTCTGGAAGATATTATATCAAACAATCTGAGATTGAAACGAATATTTCGGTGAAATTCATACTTGATGCCAGCAAATCAATGTTGCATGAGGAAGATGGTCTATCTAAAATGGATTATGTTCGTGTGCTTGTTGCCTCGCTTGGATATTTAGCCCAGAGACAAGGAGATGCATTGGGATTGTTTGCGCTTAATGAAAATAAACTGCATGCACTTCAACCAAGGATCCATAAGCAACACTTCAATCGCTTATTACTAGAATTAATCAATATTGAAAATAAAGGCAAATGGCCAAAAGACTCAGAAGATTCGAGGAAACTTCATGACCGCGCTCATAAGGAATTGGTTTTTTTCATTACCGATATGTACCAACAAGACCATGAATTAAGTGATTTTGTCAAGCAAGTCAAGACCTTTAAAAACGAAGTGGTCGTTCTGCATATCATGGGGAAAAAAGAATTGGAATTCGATTACAGTGGGAACCTTACTTTCGAGGATCTTGAAACAGGTGTAAAATTAAAAGTGGACACTAAAGAATCGAAAAAGCTCTATCTAAAATCCCTGAATGACATGTTGGGCAAATTGAAAAACACATTGCTTGAAAACAACATAAGCTATCATCTTTTCAGGTTAGATGAACCTATGGCGGAAGCATTACAGTTATTCCTTAAGAAACGTAGCAAATTAATGTGATATGACTTTCCTTTATCCTTCATATTTATGGGCTTTGCTAGGGTTGATCGTTCCTTTGGCCATTCATCTATGGAGCAAGAAGGAAGGTAAGACCATAAAAATTGGTAGTATAAAACTATTAAGTGAAGCAGACTCCAAACAGAGTAGAAGCATAAAACTTAATGAATATTGGCTACTTCTATTACGAATGCTTTCGGTCGCATTGCTTGTTTTCATATTGGCTGAGCCAGGGTTCATCAAAAAAACACCTACTAACCCTCTAACCTACATTGTTGAACCTGCGCTATTGGAAGACCGAAAGTT
>JABDMQ010000275.1 GCA_013001365.1 Flavobacteriaceae bacterium | reverse complement strand
TTCTTCATGTGCAGCGAATATACAATTTAATAACAAATGCCTAATATTCAAATTGCTACTTTTGTACATATTTAACCTTTTGAAACTTCACCGAATGAAACGATTTGCAATACTGGTTCTTTTACTGATAGCCTTGATTTCCTGTAAATCTGCCGATACCAATAAAAACCAATCAGGTGATGGATTGGTCATTGCGTTTGGGTCGTGTAACAAGCAATTTGTTGAAAACAAACTTTGGAAAGAAATCATGAAGAATCATCCATCTGTCTGGATCTGGGGTGGAGATAATATTTATTCTAAAGGTGAAGATTTAAATAGATTAAAGTCTGATTACGACGAGCAATTGGCGCAAGAGGATTACAAGGAAATAAAGAACCGTATGAAGATCCTTGGTACCTGGGACGATCATGATTATGGCTTGAATGATGGCGGAACTGAATTTGAGGCAAAAGCCGCTAGTCAGGATTTGTTCTTGGATTTCATGGGAGTCGATTCTAATGACGTTAGAAGAGATAGAGAAGGGGTCTACCATTCTGAAGTTATTTCCACTGAAAAAGGTAGTGTTAAGGTCATCGTTTTGGACACGCGATATTTCAGGTCGAAATTAACGCCTTCAGAAACCAAGGGCAGACGTTATGACCCTAATCCGTTTGGAGAAGGTACGATTCTTGGCAAGACACAATGGCGTTGGTTAAAACAAGAACTTAATAATTCTGAGGCAGATTTTAACCTGATCGTGAGCAGTATTCAAGTAATCTCCAGTGAGCATGGATTTGAAACATGGGGAACAATGCCACACCAAAGAGAGAACCTCTTTAATATGATCAAGAATTCTAAAGCAAACAATGTAATGATCCTATCTGGAGATAGACATATATCTGAGTTTTCAAAGGTTGCATTGGATGGACTGGTTTATCCGCTGATCGATTTCACTTCTAGCGGCTTGACTCATTCATACTCCAATTTTTCAGGAGAACCAAATCAGCATCGCGAAGGAAGGGTCGTATCAGAGATTAGTTTTGGGATATTGAAATTCAACTTCAAAGATAAAAAAGTGACCATGCAAATGAGAGGCGAAGGAAATGCTCTTCAACAGGAATTACTACAAAGCTATTAGAGGCTTGCAAATGCAATTAAAAACTGTATTTTTGCACGACATTTTAAAAATTACAGATGGCAACAAATAGAACATTTACAATGCTTAAGCCGGATTCCGTGGAGAAAGGGAATGTAGGTGCAATACTAGAGAAAATATCGGCTTCAGGATTTCGTATCGTGGCCATGAAAATGACACAAATGACCAAAACGGATGCTGAGGAGTTTTATGCCGTGCATAATGAGAGACCGTTCTTTGGAGAATTGGTTCAATACATGACCCGAGGACCGATCGTAGCTGCCATTCTGGAGAAAGACAATGCGGTCGAAGATTTCAGGACATTGATTGGTGCCACCAATCCAGCTGATGCTGCCGAAGGTACCATTCGTAAGTTATATGCTGAATCCATGGGAGAGAACGCAGTACATGGAAGTGATAGCGACGAGAACGCTGAAATCGAGGGAGCATTCCATTTTTCTGGAAGGGAAATGTTCTAGATTACTGATATTAAACATATTGAAAGCCACACTTTTTTAAGTGTGGCTTTTTTTATGCCTAAGCCAATTAAAACCAATAATTGCATTTTTTCGCTATATTTATCATCCCAAAGAGATGACCTATGACAAAATCTACTAAAATCCTACTAGGATTGTTATTCGCAGGTATATATTCATATGCCCAAGATATTCAACAAAGTATTTTACAATTAGAAAATAGCACTGGAGCGAAAGTGACCACAAACAGGAGTTTCGGTACCGCTTCATTCGTAAGGTTTTCGTTGAACCAAAGATTGGCTTTGCAAGGCGCTAATGCAAGAGACAAGGCTATTGATTTCCTGAATCAATACAAATCCATTTATGGCATGCAGTCTTCAGAAAATACATTGGTCTTTCAAGAGGTAAAAACCGACAACTACGGATTGAAACATGCCATCTTCAAGCAAAACCATCAAGGCATACCTGTTTTTGATGGAGAATTGCGTTTTCATTTTGATAGTGAAGAAAAACTCTCTTCTGTAAATGGTAACTATTTGCCTAATATTGAATTAAGCCCAATTCCTGCTTTAAGTGCAGTTGAAGCCAATAACTTAGCTCTAGAGACCATACGCGACCAAGGAATAAATCATTCTGGCACGCAGTTGTTCATTCATTCTAATAGATTATATGTCTTTCCGAAAGGATTGGTTCAAGGCTATGTGTCGACCTATCATCTAGCATACGAAGTTGAAGTAAGGAATAATATGGATGTGCGTGAGTTCCTCTATATAGATGCTCAAACCGGAAAACTCATTGAGCAATTTACAGGAATGGCTCACGTGATAGATCGTGAATTATATGAAAACAACACGTCTAACTTGACTTGGCAAGAAGGTGATGCATTTCCTGGAACATTGGATCAATGGCAGCAAAACGAGGTTGTCGTTTCAGAGCACACCTATAATTTTTTCAATAATGCATTTGGATATGTGTCTTATGACAATGCCGATGCGACCATGAAAACCGTAAATAATGCACCCATAAATTGCCCGAATGCAAGTTGGAATGGGTCTACAACGAATTATTGTACAGGTTCAGCAGCAGATGATGTCGTGGCTCATGAGTGGGGACATGCCTATACACAATATACTAGCGGCTTGATATATGCTTACCAATCGGGAGCATTGAATGAGTCTTACTCCGATATCTGGGGAGAGACCATCGACCTTTTGAACAATTACGAAGATGCAGACGATGATCAATCATTAAGAGTTTTATGCAACGATACTGATCGTTGGAGAATGGGTGAAGACACTGTTGGTTTTGGAGGTGCTTTGAGGGATATGTGGAATCCAACTTGCGATGGAGACCCTGGTAAGGTTTCAGATTCTCAGTATTGGTGTGGTTCAGGAGATTCAGGAGGCGTTCACATAAATTCTGGCGTGCCGAATCATGCTTATGCATTATTGGTAGATGGCGGCACTTTTAACGGAGAGACAATTTCTGCAATCGGATTTACCAAGGCAGCACATATATTTTGGCGTGTTCAAGAACTTTACCTAATGCCAAGCAGTAATTTCATTGTATTTGCCGATGCCTTGGAAGCCGCTGCAGCCGATCTAATAGGTATTGATCTTGAAGGGCTATCGACAACAGCTCCAGTTGGACCTTCTGGACAGATAATTAACGCAGCCGATGGACAAGAAGTTCTTGATGCCATTAATGCTGTGGAATTAAGAGTTGATGTTGGAGGAATATGCCCACCACTTTTAGTTGCAACAGACCCGCTTTGTGATGCAGCTACTTCCGGTCCCATATTTTCTGAGGATTGGGAAAGCGGCATAGGCTCTTGGACGGTAGAACAATTGCCTGTAAATGTTCCAACGTGGTCACCAAGGGATTGGGTCTTGGATACATCATTGCCGGACGGACGCGCGGGAACAGGAATTTTTGGTGTCGATCCGATAATAGGAAATTGTTCCAGTGACCTAGAAAATGGAATTATCCGTTTGCAAAGTCCAGAGATCATCATTCCTGATATCACTATCGGAACTTTTGAATTGGCCTTCGACCATTATATAGTTACCGAAGGAAGTTGGGATGGCGGAAATATTAAATATAGCATTGATGGCGGACCATGGACCCTATTGCCTGATGCAGCTTTTACTGCGAACTCATATAACAGCTCATTGAATACTGCTGGCCAAGGCAACGATAACCCTATGGCTGGAGAAGATGCATTCACTGGTGCAGATGGTGGTACAGGAGGCGGAACTTGGGGAACAAGTATTGTTGACCTTTCTTCACTCGGAGTGACAGCAAATTCTAAATTAGAACTCCGTTGGGAATTGGGAACAGACGGTTGCAATGGTAATGATGGATGGTATTTGGACGAGGTCCGAATCTATAATTGCTCTGCGGCATTGTCTATATCTGATAACAAGCTTATAAATGACCTAGTGACAATCTATCCAAATCCAGCGAAGGATGTCTTTACTTTGAGGAAAACAGGAAACATCAATCTAAAAGCTGCAGATATATACGACCTGAATGGACGATTGGTCAAGACCCTGAATCTTTCTAATATGCAATCTAAAACACAGATAGACATTACTGAATTATCTTCTGGGGTGTATTTCATGAAAGTTGCCTCTGCGGAAGGTCAAGGTGTTATCAAGGTCTTAAAGGACTAAACGATAATATTGTAAATTAAAAAAGCCACGCATTGCGTGGCTTTTTGGTTCTAAAAAGTTAAAGAAGTATATATTAAATTACTTTTACATTTACTGCGTTTAATCCTTTTCTTCCTTCTGTTAGGTCGAACTCGACTTTATCGCCTTCGCGAACCTCGTCAACCAATCCAGAAATGTGCACAAAGTGTTCTTTGTCTGTGTCATCTTCAGTGATAAAACCAAATCCTTTGGTGTCATTGAAGAATTTAACTGTGCCTGTACTCATGTTTTAAATATTAAAATTAATTATTTATTGAGGTGCAAAGGTAGTGCCATAAAAGTTAAGAAAGCGTTATTTGCCAGTTTATTATTAAGAATGCCCAATTCCAGTGACTTGAAAGTACAAAAAAAAGTTATGAATTTTATGGAATCCGGACAAAATACCTAAATCAAGACTATCTAAGAATCAGTTTCTTGATTACTTCCCTGCCAATTTCTTCATTGAGCATGTCAATTATCTTGGACTTACCGTAACTTAATTCCTCACGTAAAACTGAAGAGCTAAGCTGAACATAAAGAGTTTCTCTATCCAATTTTACTGCTGTAGTATAGTTATTCACACCATTGCCCATAAGTCGCTTCCACGCATCTTCAACATTAACCTTGTCAAGGCCCTTTTGCAATTTATTGGACTTGACAAAATCCTTTAATGCATCATTTAGGTTGCTAATATCGTTATGTCGCTTGGCCATTGGTTTAAAGATACGTATAGTAAAATTATAATTTGAACATTTTGTACGACTGATTGGTGTTTTTGACTACTGCCTCGGTTCTATCAGCATGTGTGTCGCTTATGAATAGTTGCCCAAAATTCTCATCATTGACCAGTCCAATTAATTGTTCTACTCGTTGCTCATCTAATTTATCAAAGATATCATCAAGTAAAAGTATTGGAGTCACACCACTTTGTTTCTTAATGAAGTCGAACTGTGCTAACTTAAGGCTAACTAGAAAGGATTTTTGTTGTCCCTGACTGCCAAATTTCTTGATAGGATGCCCCTCGATTACAAAACTAAGGTCATCCTTATGTATGCCAACACTTGTGTATTGTAATGCCTTGTCCTTGTTTATTTGAAGTTCTAAGAGGTCTTTCAACTCAGAATCAATAAGATCGCTTTTGTAGCTTAGGCCAACATCTTCTTTTCCACTACTTATGATTTCATATTGTTTCTTGAAAATCGGTATGAATTCTTTCAAGAATTCCTCTCTCTTCTTGAAAATCGGTGTTCCTAGGTCATTGAGTTGTTGGTTATAAACTGAGATGGCATCATTGTTAAAGGTGTTATTGGCAGCAAAGTACTTCAGTAAGGAATTACGTTGCACCAAAACCTTGTTGTATTTGATCAAGGTATCCAGATATGCCTTGTCGCTTTGTGATATAATGCTGTCAATGAACTTGCGTCTAACATCACTGCCTTCAGTGATAAGGTCTCGGTCGGCCGGTGAAATTATGACCAGAGGTAAAAACCCAATATGATCAGAGAACTTATCGTATGCTTTACCGTTGCGTTTTATTATTTTCTTCTGACCTTTTTTCAGGCTTACGACAATTTTCTCTTTACGTCCAGATTTTTCATATTCTCCATCAACTACAAAAAAATCTTCGTTATGCTTGATGTTTTGTGTCGCCACAGGATTAAAATAGCTTTTGCCGTAAGAAAGATGATAAATCGCATCCAGGATATTTGTTTTGCCCACACCATTTTTCCCAACAAGACAATTGATGTTGTCATCGAAATTAAATGAACAACTATCAAAATTCTTGTAATTAAGTAAAGAGAGTGTTTTCAATATCATAATAGAGAATGCCAAAGCTTGTTTTTTCTCACTTCTTGGCTCCAAATAGGAAGCTGCAAAATATTAAAATAACCAATAATTTGTCTCCAAAAACCAATAAAAATTATATTTTTGCCGCGCAATACGATATAACTATGGCGACTTATAAAAAACGAGGTTATAAACCTAAAAGCAAATCTGACAGAGAACAGGATATTGCTGATGGATCAACAACTGCTGAGGTATTTAACACCTTAGACGAGACTGCTTCGAAGACAGAGGAATGGGTTGCGAAAAACCAAAAGTATATTTTCATTATCGTTGGGTTGGCAGCTGTACTTATCCTTGGATACTTAGGATACAAGGAATACATCGTAAAGCCAAAGCAGGCAACTGCAATGAACGATATGTATCAAGCCCAGAAATATTTTAATCAAGCAGTCAGTGGCGCTGCCAAGGACTCACTTTACACGCTTTCATTAAATGGCGGAGAAGGTAAGTTTGGAATGCTGGATATTATTGAAGAATATGGAGGAACCGATGCTGGCAACTTGGCAAATTATTATGCTGGAATGGCTTACTTGAACTTAAAGGACTATAGTAATGCCATTACCTATTTGAGTGATTTCAAGAGTTCGGACCAAGCCCTTGGCCCAATTGCCAAAGGAGGTATCGGCGATGCGTTCATCCAACTGAATCAGCCTGAGGACGCCCTAGGCTATTATGAGGAAGCAACGAAAATGCAGACGAACGATTTCACGACACCACTGTATCTACTTAAAGCTGGTACAACGGCTCTTTCTCTAGGTCAGAATGATAAGGCTCTTACTTATTTTAATCGCATAAAAGAGGAATACGCCTCTTCGACGGAAGCAGCTAATATTGATATTTTTATAGGTAAAGCAGAAGCAGCTAAACAATAAACTATGTCCACTGCCGATAAGAATTTATCGCACTACGATAAAGACAAGATCCCAAACGCGAAAGACTTTCGGTTTGGGATTGTTGTTTCAGAATGGAATGATGATATAACCGAACCCATGTATCATGGCGCCGTTGAGGCGTTATTAAATAATGGAGCACACATTGAAAACATTATCACACAACATGTTCCTGGTAGTTTTGAGCTCGTTTATGGAAGCAAGAAAATGCAAGAACAATCTGTTAATGCTGTCATTGCCATAGGTAGTGTCATTCGCGGTGAAACGGCACATTTTGATTATGTATGCCAGGCTGTGTCTCATGGTATTAAAGACTTGAATATCCTTCATGATACTCCTGTGATATTCTGTGTCCTAACCGATGATAATCACCAACAGGCCAAGGATCGATCTGGAGGAAAGCATGGCAATAAAGGCATTGAAGCTGCTATCGCAGCCATAAAAATGGCCGAACTTCGAAAGAATCTAAGATAAGCCCTCCCGTAGGACAATCGAATTGTTAACAATTTTTATGAATTGCAACCCTGCATTATTATTGAATTTAAGTAACTTTAAACTTTAGTAATTATGGGACTATTCAATACACGCAAGAACAAAAGATTTAACTATACACCTCGTCATTTTGATGATAAAGGGCAAGGAAATCCGTTTGAAATCAAGCACAAATTTGATGAGTATCGTAAAACTGTAGGTAGCAATGGGTTGAAAACCCGATGGGTAAATGCCATGGATGACCTCAAAGGTCCTCAAGACAAGGAAGCCAATAGGCGCATCTTGATAATTGTGGCCATATTGTTATTGCTTTTCCTTTTCGTTATCGATTTTGACCTTTCCATATTCTTTGCATAAACTACATGGCAGACATCATTCAGTTATTACCGGACCATGTGGCCAACCAAATAGCAGCGGGCGAAGTCGTTCAGCGTCCATCCTCTGTTGTTAAGGAATTACTTGAGAATGCCATAGATGCTGGTTCAAGTACTATAAAACTCATTATCAAGGATGCAGGTAAAACACTTATCCAGGTTGTTGACGATGGTTGCGGTATGAGCGTTACGGATGCTCGATTGAGTTTTGAGCGTCACGCGACTTCAAAGATCACGTCTGCAGACGACCTCTTCAATATTGAAACGAAAGGATTTCGAGGTGAGGCATTAGCTTCCATTGCAGCTATTGCTCATGTTGAATTGAAAAGTAAAACCGAGCAAGCAGAGACTGGAACACATATAAAAATTGAAGGAAGCGAAGTTGTATCCCAGGAAGTTACAGTAACTCCAAAAGGAACATCAATTCAGGTCAAGAACCTTTTCTATAACATTCCAGCGAGACGGAAATTCCTGAAATCAAATCCTGTTGAAACGCGACATATAATTGATGAATTCCATCGAGTTGCTTTGGCTCATCCTAATGTGAGGTTCAGTATGTTCCATAATGGCAGTGAAGTCTTTCAGTTGCCCCAAAGCAATAATCGACAGAGAATTGTAAATATTTTTGGAAGCAAGACCAACGAAAAGCTCGTCCCTGTTGATGAAACCACAGAAGTGGTCGCAATTACAGGTTTTGTAGGTAAGCCAGAATTTGCGAAGAGGACCAGAGGAGAACAGTTCTTTTTCGTAAATGATAGATTTATAAAGAGTGCTTATTTAAATCATGCCGTAGCATCTGCATTTGAAGGATTACTTAAAGAAGGTTCCCATGCAAGTTATTTCTTGTATCTGCAGGTCGACCCCAAGTCCATAGATATCAATATCCATCCAACCAAAACAGAGATTAAATTTGATGATGAACATACGTTGTACGCCATCTTAAGATCTGCTATAAAACATAGCCTAGGACAATTCAATATAGCACCTGTGCTTGACTTTGAGCATAATGCCAATCTAGACACACCTTACCGCAAGATGCAAATGAATGCTTTAGCTCCCGTTGTGGAAGTTGACAAGGATTTCAATCCTTTTTCATCTGGCAATCCTGAGAACAAGAATTTGCGATTTAGGTCGCAGAAACAGGAATCTGGTGAATGGGAAAGTCTTTATGTAGGATTACAGACATCTAATGATCAAGGGGTTACCATCGACAAGGATAGTATTGAAACGGATCCTGAACATATATCAATGTTTCAAGATGCTACTCAAGAATCTTCTGCAGCAACGTACCAGTTGCATAGAAAATACGTAATAAGCAAAATAAGATCGGGCATGCTGGTAATAGACCAGCATAGAGCGCATCATCGCATAATTTACGAGGATATCCTAAAGCAGATCACGGTCAAGGAAGGAGTAAGTCAGCAACTATTGTTTCCGCTGAATTTGAGTTATTCGACGGATGAAATCAAGATCCTTCAGGAATTGAAAGAACAATTGGAGCACACAGGATTCGTATTTTCCAAAATTGAAGATGAGAATATTGAAATTACCGGAGTTCCAATAATCGCCTCAGAAAAGCAGATTTCGAATATCTTGGAGCAACTCATACATGATGTTGAGAATGAAGTGCCTGAAAGTAATTTCAGTCAGACGGATATGCTGGCAAAATCCTTGTCGAGGTCATTGTGCATCAAATCGGGGCAATCCTTGAATACTTTGGAACAAGAGCATTTGGTCAATAGCTTGTTCGCTTGTAAGGAACCATCTGTAACCCCTTTCAATCAAAAGACATTCATCACCATGACCACCGATGAATTGGACAAGAAATTCATGTGAGAAGAATATAATGAGGGGAATTCAAATTACAGACGCAGTCAAGCATTTACTGATTATCAATATAATCATGTTCATAGGGACCTTGGCTATTGGTGGTGGTCAGTTGTTATATGATCTATTTGCATTGCATTTTCCTGTAAATAACTCCTTCAAGCCTTGGCAGATCCTTACTCATATGTTCATGCATGGTGGTCCGTCGCATATCCTTTTTAACATGTTCGCCTTATGGATGTTCGGGACTGCAGTCGAGCAAGTACTAGGAACAAAGAAATTCATCTTCTTCTATATTTCAGCTGGCTTAGGTGCCGCACTGATTATGCTTGGAACGTATTATTTTAAGTACTATGGTGGATTGAATACCCTTACAGAAGCAGGTATCAGTCAAAGCCAAATAATCGAAACCCTAAAGTCAGGACAGTACAATACACAATGGACAAATATATTAGGCGAAGAGAAATTACAAAGTTTCCTAACAGTCTTCAATAGTACAATGGTTGGTGCTTCTGGCGCTATAATGGGTGTTCTTGTTGCCTTCGGTATGATGTTTCCGGAATCTAAACTCATGTTGATTTTCCTGCCGATTCCTATAAAGGCCAAGTATTTCATTCCTGGTATCATTGCTTTAGACCTATTTTCGGCCTTGACAGGTCAATCGATCTTCAGTCCTAGCAATACGGCCTATATGGCCCATATAGGAGGCGCGTTGACCGGATTCTTGATTATGAAGTATTGGAAGAATAATCAATTCAATGACAGGCGCTGGGATCTATGAGTTTATTTGAAGATGTAAAATATAAATACGCGAGACTTAACGTCTTGGAGAAAGTCATTGCGATTAATTCAGTCATTTTTGCATTGATATGGGTGGTCACCAAGCTTTTCAGGTCACAAATGGATTCATTCCTGAAATGGTTTGAATTACCAAGGGAGTTAAGTGATTTCATTGTACAGCCTTGGTCAATAATAACCTATGGGTTCTTGCATTATAGCGTATGGCATATTTTCTTCAATATGCTGGTCTTGTACTTTGTAGGTCGAATTTTCCTTAATCTCCTGAGTTCTAAAATGGCCTTGAATGTTTATTTGCTAGGTGTTATTATGGGAGGCGTATTCTTCCTTACAGGTTATGCATTGTTCTCGTCATCCATATTCAGGTCCGTAGGTTCACTGATCGGGGCTTCAGCGGGAGTGAGGGCAGTGCTTATATTCTTATGTGCGTATATGCCGCAAACAGAAGTAAGGATCCTTAAATTCAATATCAAACTATGGTACCTTGGCGTCGCTTTTGTAGCCTTGGATCTAATCGGACTCCTTGGAAATAATTCTGGAGGAAGCATGGCGCATTTAGGTGGTGCATTCCTAGGATATTTATATGCTGTACAATTAAGAAAAGGTAGCGATATAGGAATGGGATTCGAAAAGATCATGGATAGCTTCGCGGCACTATTTAAACCCAAATCGCGTTCTAGTCTTAAGACTGTCCATAAATCAAGAAAGGGTAAGATCGCCGGTCATTCTGAAAAAGAATTCAAGGAGTTCAATAACCAAAAGAAAATTGACATGATCCTAGACAAAATCAGCAAAAGTGGTTATGACAGCTTAACTAAGGCAGAGAAAGAATTCTTGTTCAAAGCAGGAAAAAACAACTAGTGTGAAAAAACTGAAGCTCTTCGATAGGCTTGCATTCTTGATCAACTCAATTGCTGCTGCTCTACTTTTGCTTTCCTATACAATTCCATATTTAGCTCCAAAGAGTTTTGCCTTCATTTCGGTTCTTAGTCTTTTAGTACCAATCCTTATTATCATCAATATCCTGTTTTTCGTTTTTTGGCTATTCAAGGTCAAGAAACAATTGCTCTTATCATTGATAGTCCTTGCCTTAGGATTCAATCATTTGGGTGCGCTATATAAAGTGTCTTCAAATAATGTTGAAGATGTTGACAATATTTCGATAATGAGTTATAATGTGCGATTATTCAATTTATACGAATGGTTAGAGGAGAAGGATGTGCCAACGAAGATCAATGAAATGATCAAGGAGCAAGATCCGGATATCATCAGTTTACAGGAATATATGCCGAATCCAGATGTTGTGCTTTCGGCCTATCCTTACCAATTCGAGAAATTGAATGGAGATAACACCAAGATCGGTCAGATAAT
>JABDMQ010000267.1 GCA_013001365.1 Flavobacteriaceae bacterium | reverse complement strand
TCCAGGCGTGTCCCATGATGTCGATGAAACTGTCTTTTTGCTTAGTGACGTAATTGAATTGGCCCAAATGTGTTGATAGATACTGGAATTGCCTTTCAAAATAAGTTGGTATGTATTCTGAAGCACGGTCGAACCAATTCTTCCATTTCCAAGTCGCATGTAAGCTGTTAGTATTCCAGAACTAGATGCCAATATAGGTTCTAACTTGAATTCATTACTGAAGCGATAAGGGTATTTCTCCAAAAATGTTCGCGAAAAGTTCTCAAGTTCGGTTTCTTTTCGCCCATCGGAATTGAATTTCAATGAAATCATAGGATTAAATGACTTGTAAAATTTATCGTTTGGCTGAACGAACAATCCTAGACCATCTTCTTGAATAGAACTTTTCAATGATCTTGATGCATTGCGAGATAGACCATTAAATGAATTGATATCAATAATTAAAAGGTCGTATTGCTTTAGCGATTCTTGATTGAAGGAAGGGACTTTCCGTCTTGCCGTATTGAAATACTCGTACTTGTATTTACCCTTGGATAATTGACTCCTAACGGTAATTTGATGCCCAAGTGAAATTAAAAAATTCTTGAGGTACTTTGATTCGAAACTAGGGAAGGAATTAACGATCAATATATTTAAGGCATTAGTTGCGATGACATTAATCGGTAATGGATTTCTCGATATTACCCTATCTAAGGAATCTTTTTCTAATAACCCTAAGACGTATTTTCCAGGGGTTTTTAATCGATGGGATAATTTGAAGGATTGTTTCCCTGAATCCAATTTAACAGAATCAATTGCAATTTCCCCTTGTCCTTCTAGAATCAATTTATTCCCTTCTGTTGCATTATAATAAAGTCCTTGAATCAAAATGTCATTATCAACAAAACTGTTTTGTTCGTATTTCAAGTCGGAAATTCCTGTAGGTTCTGTACCTCCAAGGTATTCTGTTTTAATATTTGAAAGTTGCCAGAAGTCAAATGACTTTAGGCCATGTCCCAGGATTATTGCAGAACTTGGCTTATTTGATTTTGTGAAGATAGAGTGACCCTTTTTATAGTTATAGATGTTAACTGCATCATTGATGTTTTTTATACTGTCCAAATGGTTCTCGTCATACCCTTCTGTTAGAATGATAGCCTTGATTGCTGCTGTAGATATGTTTTTTACAGGCTTGAGAGCCATTAATGCAAGAGATAGAATAGCAAAGAAGGCGAATAGACTCCTAAAGATTTTATTCTTTCGGTCGGAAGACCATTCTTTCCATATAAAGACTGCTAGAAGCAAAACCGCAATCAGCGTAACAGGCCATATTAATTGATTGTTTTGAAAGATCAAATAATCACTCATGGATACTCAGTTCTTTTAGTAATAAGCGATCGATTTCATCCATTGTTGAGATTTCCTTATATGGATTGGGATCTGAATCTGGAATTGCTAAGAACAGACCTTTTTGTACTTCCTTTAATGACTCATCAGACAGTTGTTTACCTTCAGATAAGCGTTTCAAGAATTGAAGGGCTTTTAAGTATTTCCCTGGAGAATTGATCGCTTCAAGAGCTAATTCATTACCAGCTTCCTCAAAGATCATTTTGTTTTCTTGAGAAATGGATTTGCCTTCAGACAGTATTTCTTCAATTCTAAGTAATGCTTTTTTGATGAATTGGTATTGATCTTCCATTTCAAGATTAAGGCTCTTTCTGTAATTTACGATGTCATCAAGTTTACCTGTTAATCTCTTATTTTCTTTAATTGGAGGTGGGTCGAAACCGATACGATGTACGTAAATCCTTGCACTGTTCTTGATTTCTTGAATGAGTTCAAGTGCCCTGTATTGATAGGGCAATGATTTAGTTGGCTCATACAATCGCAAGTAAAGCTCAGCATCCCACATTTCATTTAGGGCATTTCTGAGTTTAGACCTCAACGATTCCGTAAATAAAGTTGCTTCTTCTGGGTCATCATGATCATGTAGGAACTGTTGTAAGGGATTCTTGCTATCTTCTTCGTCATCTTCTTCAACAAGATTATGCTCATTTTCATTATCATGGTCATGAGTATATTCAGCTAGTGGATCCTCACTTTCTTCTTCTTCATTTTGTTCTTCATTTTCGAGTGATTCCAGGTTTTCATT
This sequence comes from Flavobacteriaceae bacterium, assembly GCA_013001365.1. GTDB lineage: Bacteria > Bacteroidota > Bacteroidia > Flavobacteriales > Flavobacteriaceae > JABABD01. The sequence goes on along the minus strand of JABDMQ010000267.1, from coordinate 75 downwards.
CCCAATGTCAAGTCCAGAATCTTCTTCTTCACCCATGAATTCTGCATAACGAAGGCGCAATGCTTTTTGGTCGAA
>JABDMQ010000253.1 GCA_013001365.1 Flavobacteriaceae bacterium | reverse complement strand
GTACAGGTCATGTACATACCGATTACATGCAGACGGTTGCAACCACAGGTCGTTTATCAAGCAATAACCCTAATTTACAAAATATCCCAATTCGAACAGAACGAGGACGCCAGGTGCGAAAAGCGTTCATTCCAAGGAGTGAGGACTTTACATTGCTTGCTGCCGATTACTCACAGATCGAGCTACGTATCATAGCAGCATTAAGTGAAGAAGAGAATATGATCTCTGCCTTCAAGAATGGTGAAGACATTCATGCGTCGACGGCTGCAAAGGTATTCAATGTTCCCTTGGCACAAGTTACACGAGAGCAGCGTAGCAATGCAAAGACCGTTAATTTCGGGATCATCTACGGGGTTTCGGCTTTTGGGCTGAGCAACCAAACGGACCTTAACAGGACAGAGGCCAAGGAACTTATAGAAACCTATTATCGCACCTACCCTAAGCTACGCAATTATATAAGTGATCAGGTAGATTTTGCAAGGGACAATGGTTACGTACAGACCGTTCTAGGCAGACGCCGTTATTTAAAAGACATCAATTCACAGAATGCCGTAGTGAGAGGCGCTGCAGAGCGTAATGCCGTTAATGCACCTATACAAGGTAGTGCGGCTGATATCATCAAGATCGCCATGATCAATGTGCATGACAAGCTAATTTCTGGTGGTTATAAGACCAAGATGCTATTGCAAGTTCATGACGAATTGGTCTTTGATGTTTACAAACCAGAATTGGATAAAATGAAGTCTCTTATTAAGACCGAGATGGAAAGCGCTTATGAACTATCGGTGCCTTTGGTGGTCGACATGGATATGGGAAATAACTGGTTAGAAGCACATTAAGTATAATTGATAATTGAATCGCTAGAATCCTTCAAATCAAATTGATGAATGTCATAAAATCTTACAAGAAAAAGCATTATCTTCATAATTCAGAAAAAGCACTTCAAGGTAAGTTGGCGAATAATTAAAAAAAAAATGATTGCACCAGAAGATTATCATGATGAGGAAGGTCGCCTTCGAGAACTGGAATCCTATCAAATTATGGATTCCGAAATCGAGCAGGATTTTGACAATCTTACTAAGTTAGCAGCAGAATTCGTTGGCACTAATATCTCTTTGGTAAGTTTATTGGATGATGAGCGGCAGTGGTTTAAATCCAGATTTGGCTTGGATGCTGAAGAAACACCAAAAGAATTGGCATTCTGCGGGCATGCCATTCAAAAACCAAATGAAGTCTTCATAGTAGAAGATGCGCGTAGAGATGAGCGGTTTCATGATAATCCTCTTGTTACAGGAGAACCTTATGTTATTTTTTATGCGGGCGTCCCATTGATCTCCAAGAATGGATTTCCGCTAGGCACTTTATGCGTTATTGATGATAGCCCAAAAGAACTCACTGAACAACAGATCAGCATGCTTAAAATTTTGTCCAATCAAGTGATGAAATTAATTGAGTTACGGAAATTGAATCATGAATTAAAATCCGTCTACAAGGAAATAGGCAAAAAGAACAAGGACCTTAAAAACAATTATGTGAAGATCCAGACCTTGATCAAGGAAATTCACCATCGTGTTAAGAACAACATGCTAATGATTGCCAATTTGTTGACGTTTCAAGAAAAGGAATATGATGACCCTCAAATCCTGGCAGCCCTAGAGCAAAGCAAGAATCGAATACAGTCCATGTCGCTTGTTCATGAAAAATTATACGGAAGCGCTAGTTTACAAGATGTCAAAACTTATGAATACGTCAATCAACTGATTGCTTTCATAGAAGACACTTTAAGTAGCAATGTTATACTACCCAAGAAAACAATAGATATTCCAGAAGAAATAATATTCGATTCTGAGACCATGTCTGCTATAGGGTTGATCCTGAATGAATTGATCACTAATTCTTACAAATACGCTTTCAAACCTAACGAAAACAACTTTCTTGAATTGAGCATGACTAAAGACAAGGACATCTATACGATGGTTTATTCTGATAGTGGACCTGGACTACCCGACGATTTCGATATCGAGTTCTGTGACTCCTTAGGCATGCAA
>JABDMQ010000241.1 GCA_013001365.1 Flavobacteriaceae bacterium | reverse complement strand
AAATAGGAGTAAAAATTAAGAATACAGGTAACACGATATTACGCGAGATCTTTGCCCATCTGGGTTATGAGATAGCGAAACTTGACTGTGTAGCCATAGGCCATTTAACGAAGAAAGACCTCCCTCGAGGCCATTGGAAACACCTTACAGATCAAGAGGTGAATACCTTGCAGATGTTGTAAAACTCTAGTTTCGTTTAATGTGTTGAAGGCTACAGTTATTTTAGGTGCAATCATCTGATGAAACTGTATATGTTCCATTTTTATTATCAATGATTTTTAAATCATTTGTTGCGCCATCTACTTCAAAAAAATACTCGTTGTCTTTTTTTTCTATAAATTTCGGAATTTCAATATAGTTTCCCTTCTCTGTCGTACTGATAATAACATATTGTCCTGTTAATTGATGATAGACTTCACTAAATGATAAATTTTTAAATTCATAGACATGGTAAAAGCAACCGTCGAAAGCAGTATGCGTATAAGTCACATTTTCATATTCTGTTATTTCGTCCTCAAGTTTAAATTCTTTGTCTCCATACTTTTTAATTCTTTTTTTAGTCCTTTTATTATGTTCTTTTCCAGAAATATCAGCAACCTTAATCCCTTCATAAACATCTGAAATGGATGGTTTGATTTTAGATATGTCTGAGCTAAAAATAAATCCAGTATATGATTCATTTTTAACCTTTATAAAATTGCCTAAAAGAGAGAGTTCTCCAAGGATATTTTTGTAATGTTCAGTTTTTAAGATTTCAATTAAATTTACTTTTTCACCAACTTTTATTTTTTTTATGATTTTTGAATCCAATGAAGGATTTTCATATACTTCAGTTCCTAAAATGTTAATTGTATAAAATGTATTTTCTTTTTGACTATAAAAACATGAAGTCATTCCAAACATTAATATAAGTATCAGAAAATTCTTTTTCATAATTGTTGGTAATGCTATGATAAGGACTTTTTTAATTGTTTATAACAATCGTTACCTGCTTGCGGCAGGCAGGAACTAAGTTCGACTAAATTTCTTACAAAGTCAAGGTCTTAGCTTTGCAAATTTTTGGGTCAATAGATCCCAGATTAGCGCAGCATATACAATAACATACTCCAACCCTATGATCCACAAATTCTCTTTATTGGCATCGTTGGCATAGGCCAAATAACTCAAGATGACCACAAAGCTCCACACCAATGGGAAACGGTAGGTGGTAAACACTGAGAGCAGTAACAATGTCGCAATATACCAAGGATGCACCGTTGTTGCCGTGAAGAAATAAAATGACAAGGCCAAAAGCATGGCAGTAATGAGTTGTGGTAGCGTCTTGTTCTTCCTGAACAGAGCCAGGAGCAGGACGAAGCCTATCACTACCCAAGGGATATAACGGCCTATGATCGCGATCTCATTATAGCCTCTAAAGGTATATCCGATCTCTCGAGCAATATAGTACAAGCTCGCATTGAATTCGAATTTCTGAAACCAGAGGCCAACGGTCTCCGCATAATTGGTCACGAACTTACTTGAATAAAAGGGCAAGAAGAGCAAAAGGGTCGCCGTGCCCACAATTGCATAGAAACCAACGAGCCTTGTGGTGCCTGGAAAGGCTGGCACCCAATTCAATTTGCTTTTTCCCTTGGTAAACCATTGGTAAAACAGCGGTAGGAAAATGAGCGGAATCAACTTTACCGAAACGCTTAATGCAAATACTACAGCTGCCCATTGCCATTTGCCTTTATGCAGCAAGTACAAACTCCAAACCAAGAAGAAGATCATGACACCTTCGAAATGTAGGTTGCCTGTAAGCTCAATAATGATGAACGGATTGAGAATGTACCAGAAAATATTATGCACAGGAAGGTTGAGGCGTTCCAACAATTTCTTGCCAAAATACAAGGTTCCGATATCGGCTGCGATGATCAATATCCGTATGACTACAACAGAGCCCAAGATGCTATTGCCAGCAAACAGACCAGCAATGACAAAACATAATTGATTGATCGGAGGATAGTTGGTATAATGACTTGCATTGAGAGTTCCCATGCCATCGTAGAGTTCTTGTGCTTGGTTTACTGGTAACTCACTGTTCATTAAAAAAGACTCCACCGTGTACAGGTACGGATTAAAGCCTTCGAGGATCATGCGCCCATCCCATATGAATCTATAGAAATCCTGAGATAGGTTAGGAA
>JABDMQ010000238.1 GCA_013001365.1 Flavobacteriaceae bacterium | reverse complement strand
ATTTTCGGTTGGCAAGGTGTTTTTCTTTTTAAGACTAAATTTGCTAGCCTATAAAATTTTTAAGGCAGACAAGATTTATATAACCCCTGGACAAACTTTTTTTGGAGTTCTCAAATATTCTGTATTCATTCTGCTTTCATGGATTTTGGGCAAAGAGATTATTATACATGTTCATGGCAATCATCTAGGCAAGGAATTTCTGAGTTTAAAAGGCCTTAAAAGAAATATTTTTAGGTCATTACTAAATAAAACTACCAAGGGTATTGTTCTATCAGAATCTTTGAGGGGCAATATGATTCCGTTTATTGAATCAAGTAAAATTTTTACCCTATATAATTTTGTTGAAGAGTATTTATTCCCAACTAGGCCAGAAATAAATCATAAGGCAGCCAATTTCGTTCCGAGAATAGTTTTCCTAAGCAATCTAATGGAAGGTAAAGGCATTTTTGATTTATTGGAAGCTCTTACGATTTTAGAAAGCAATGGATTTAAGTATGAAGCGAAGATTGCAGGTAATATTGATTCAAAACAAGAACCTCGAATAATGAGTTATTTCAAGAATCTTGAGCATGCAGAATATTGCGGTGTTGTTAAAGGAGAAGATAAAAAAGAATTACTTTTGTGGGGTACAATTTTTGTGTTAGCAACGGATTATGTTATGGAGGGGCAACCAATATCAATTCTTGAAGCAATGGCAACAGGAAATATGATACTAACGACCCAACATGCAGGGATTCCAGATATTTTTAAGGACGCTAAAAATGGCTTTTTTGTTGAGAAGAACAATCCAAAAAGTATTGTTGAGAAAATAAATAAGATCATAGTAGAAAGGGAACTTTGTTCTCAAATTATAGTAGGGAATTATCTAGAGGCCAAGAATAAATATCGAGTTAATGATTTCATTCATGGTTTAGAGGAAATTTTAAATGCCTAATGAGTGACAAAAGCACATTTCAAGATCTGAAATTATACGAAACACCTAGGGATTTTAGAGGAAGGTCAAAATTCATTGTCCAGTTATGGTGGATAACCCAATCTTTATTGTTCAATCCCTCACCACAGATAATGTATGGTTGGAGAAGAAGACTTCTCAGGCTTTTTGGAGCAAAAATTGGCAAGAATGTTATAATTAGACCATCTGCAAAAATAACTTACCCATGGAAAGTAGAAATAGGGGACTACAGTTGGATTGGGGATGATGTTATTCTATATAGCTTAGGTGAAATTAAAATAGGAAGTAATTCTGTTTTATCACAAAAAACATATATCTGCACTGGAACCCATGACTTTAAAACCAAGGATTTTAAGATTATTTCGGAGAAAATTGTAATTGAAGATCAATGTTGGTTGGCAACCGATGTATTTGTTGGGCCTGGAGTAAGAATTGGCAGAGGAAGTATTATCGGCGCTAGGAGCACTGTATTAAAGGACATTCCTGAAATGAAAATTTGCTTTGGAAATCCAGCAACACCTGTAAAAAATAGAGAGATTGAATAATATTACTATTATTAGTGGGTATTATTTTCCTGAAGACACTGCAATAGGATTGTATAATACTCAACTAGTTAAGTTTCTAGAAAGCAAAGGATATATCGTGACAGTTGTTACAGGGTTCCCAAGTTACCCTCAATGGAAGATTCGAGAAGATTATAACAATAAAAAGGCCTTCTATACGGAGTTTATTGGTAAGACAAAAATTATCAGATATAAGCAATTTGTACCTAAATCCCCGACATTTTTTAAAAGAATACTTCTTCTTCTTGATTTCACATTTGGTTCTTTTTTCAATGTTTTTAAAATAAAGGATTGTGACTTAGTAATTAGTGTTGTTCCCCATACCAGCACTTTATTTCTAGGGTGGGTGTTAAAAAAAAGAAAAAAAGCAAAGCTTTGGAATCATATACAGGATTTTGAATTTGATGCAGCACATCAGACTGGACTTTCTTCTAATACCAGTTTGATGAAGAAAATTCTTTTTAGAACCTTGTTTAAAATGGAATCTGCATTATTGAACAGAGGAGTGGTGAATAGTACAATTAGTTATAAAATGATTAGTAAACTTAAAACTAAATCTCACCGCCCTACGTTCTATTTTCCTAATTGGATAGATGAGAGCAAAATAGATCCATCATCTGCAAACCCTCATTCATATTTAAGTTCATCGAAATTCAAGATTTTATATTCTGGGAATATTGGAGATAAACAGGATTGGGAATTTTTTATTGACTTTGCAACTTGTCTTGACAGAAAAAAAGTTGAGATTATCGTTGTAGGAGATGGCGCAAAACGAGAATGGTTGCACAAGAAGATAAGCCAGCTCGAAATTGCGAAGTATTATGAACCAGTAGCTTATGAAGAGTTGACGGATCTTCTTTGTAGCGCCGATCTTCATTTCTTGTTTCAAAAGCATGATGTTATAGATTCAGTTATGCCGTCTAAGCTTCTAGGAATGATGGCTAGCGGTGTACCTTCCTTGATAACCGGAAATATTGAAAGTGAAGTTAATTTGGTAATAAATGAATCCAAAGGAGGGTTTTATGTCAATGAAAGGAACATTTCTAAATGTTTGACTATTGTCGAAGAATTAATAGAGGACCCATCAAAGGGCGTTGAAATTGGCAAGAAGGCACGAAATTATGTAATAGATAAGTTCGCGTCTGAGAAAGTTCTATCTAAGTTTGAAAGTATGATTGAAAATGTGCTTAATGAATAATATGAAATTAACTGTTTTCTTCTGAAATAGTATTCGGTAGACAATTCTTAAACTTATTAGTTATTTAGTGTCATTAAAGTATCTTTGTTTCGGGACAAGTTCAAGTCTCATATTTTAACTATTGTTAGTGTCTAGAAATGCGAAAAGGAAGATATTCTAAATATATAAGGCCATTATTATATATAATTGACTTATTAATAATATTATTTCTGTCTTATACATTTTTGACACAAGAAATAATTGATGTCTTTTTCATAGTGTTTTTTTGGATAGTACTCTCCATTATACTATCGTTTTATGAGGTTTATCGATTCACCAAGATTATAAAGATCATATCGCTTTTGACTAGACAAATCATTATCTTTTTGCTAGTGCTGCTTTCATTTTTCTATTTTCGAAATGATCAAATAGCATCAAGTAGTATTTTTTCATTTTTCACTCTTCTTTTCATTACACTTAATTTATGGCGCATTTTCTTATATGTTATATTTAAGAAATACAGGCTTATTACTGGAAGCAACTATAAGAAAGTAGTGATCTTAGGCCATAACGAATCTACAAATAGATTACGCCGTTTTTTCAACGAAGCTCCTGAATTTGGCTATAGAGACTTGGGATTCTTCACCGATCAAGATGTTAAAGGTAAATTAGGCGGGGTACATAGCGTTTTCGATTTCATAATTGAAAATGAAATTGATGAGGTATATTGCTCGGTTAAAGAGCATACCAATAATCAAATAAAAGCTTTCATAGAGTTTTGTGATGTAAACGTTACAGCCCTTAAATTCATCCCAGACAATAAAGAATTGTATGCTAAAAACCTACATTTGAATTATTATGATTTAACACCTATTCTATCTCTTCGTAAAATTCCCTTAGAAGATCCGTTAAATAGTTTTGTCAAAAGATCATTTGATGTAATATTTTCATTAATAATTATTTGCTTTGTTCTTTCATGGTTAATTCCGATTTTAGGATTACTAATAAAATTAGAAAGCAAAGGGCCAATATTTTTCAAGCAGAATAGGCCAGGCATAAAGGAAAAAGGATTCGGCTGTTATAAATTCAGGTCAATGAGTTTGAATACACGTTCTGAGGATTCTGCCACAAGAAACGACCCGAGAGTTACAAAAATAGGAAGGTTCATAAGAAAAACAAGTATCGATGAACTACCACAATTTTTTAATGTCCTGTTTGGCTCTATGTCCGTAGTTGGGCCAAGGCCTCATTTATGGAGGCAGAATGAAATGTATGGAAAGAAAATATCCAAATACATGGTAAGATATTTTGTTAAGCCAGGAATAACTGGATTGGCTCAAGTTAGGGGTTATAGAGGGGAAATAGAAACTAGAGAAGACATAGTAAATAGAACAAAATATGATATTTTTTATATTGAGAACTGGTCCTTATTGATGGATTTCAATATTATCATACAGACAGTAATGAATGTATTTTCAGGGGAAGAAAAGGCCTACTAAATAATTTTGATTAATTATTATGACTTTAAGACTGATTTTCAAGTTTCTTATTCACAGTAACATATCGTAAGGTTTTTGAAATACTTATGTCCTGTCTGATATTCTTTTTTATTTTTGCACTACAATTCAATAAAAATGAACATCAAGAAAATATGTTGTATTGGAGCTGGTTATGTTGGCGGTCCCACAATGGCAGTTATAGCGCAGAAGTGTCCACATATAACCGTAACCGTTGTTGATATAAATGAATCACGAATTGACGCCTGGAATTCACAAAACTTAGCTGATTTGCCTGTTTTTGAGCCTGGGCTAGATGATATTGTCAAGGAAGCCAGAGGGCGGAATCTTTTTTTCTCGATTGATGTAGATAAAGCTATTGCTGAAGCGGATATGATATTTATTTCAGTAAATACACCAACAAAAACTTACGGAAAAGGTAAAGGCATGGCAGCAGATTTGAAATACATTGAGTTGTGTGCAAGACAAATAGCCAAGGTATCTCAATCTGACAAGATAGTTGTTGAAAAATCTACTTTACCTGTTAGAACAGCATCAGCAATAAGAAGTATTCTAGACAATACAGGTAATGGAGTACATTACCAAATCTTATCAAATCCAGAATTCTTGGCGGAAGGTACAGCGGTTCAAGATTTGTTATTTCCTGACCGAGTTTTAATTGGTGGTGATAATGCCACTGATGAAGGTAAAAAGGCTATAAGCGATCTAGTTGATATTTATGCAAATTGGGTGCCACGAGATAAAATTCTTACGACAAATGTGTGGTCTTCGGAGCTATCAAAACTGACGGCGAACGCTTTTTTAGCGCAACGGGTTTCATCGATTAATGCGATGTCTGAGATTTGTGAAAATACTGGAGCAGATATAAATGAAGTAGCTAAGGCTATTGGCATGGACAGTCGTATCGGCCCGAAGTTCTTGAAGGCTTCTGTGGGCTTCGGTGGTTCATGTTTTCAAAAAGATATTTTGAATTTGGTCTATATAGCTAAATCTTATGGATTAAATCAAGTTGCAGACTATTGGGAGCAAGTTATTTTAATGAATAATCATCAAAAACAAAGGTTTTCAGATAATATTGTTAGCACACTCTATAATACGGTTTCTGGCAAGAAAATTACATTTTTAGGATGGGCATTCAAGAAGGACACCAATGACACCCGTGAGTCTGCAGCTATAATGGTAGCTGATAATTTGTTGAATGAACAAGCTGAGATTTCAGTCTATGATCCAAAAGTTAATGCTGAGAAAATATATGCAGACATGGATTACCTCAATACTAGAAGCTCAGATGAAAACAGAAGGCTAATTACTGTTCACGATAATCCAAGCCAAGCATGTGAAGATTCACATGGAATAGCTATTCTAACGGAATGGGATGAATTCATTGATTATGATTGGGGAAATATTTATGAATCAATGAATAAGCCTGCTTTTGTATTCGATGGAAGGGGAATTTTAAACAAAAAGACTTTAGAGGATATCGGATTTGTTTATTATAAAATTGGAAGTGGAGAATGAAGTGTTTTTTAAATAAAAATTTATAACAAGTGCTTTTTACAATTAATACAAAATATTGAATGAAACGAATATTAATTACTGGAGCTGCCGGATTCTTAGGGTCACATTTGTGCGATAGGTTCATTAAAGAGGGTTTTCATGTTATTGCAATGGATAATTTAATAACAGGTTCATTGAAAAACATTGAACACCTTTTTAAGCTCCCTAATTTTGAATTTTACCATCATGATGTTTCAAAATTCGTCCATGTTGCCGGAAAATTAGACTACATTCTTCATTTTGCCTCCCCAGCTAGTCCCATTGATTATTTAAAAATACCAATACAAACCTTGAAAGTCGGGTCTTTAGGAACCCATAATTTACTGGGTTTAGCGAAGGAAAAAAGAGCAAGGATTCTAATTGCTTCAACTTCTGAGGTTTATGGAGATCCTTTGGTTCATCCACAAACCGAAGAGTATTATGGCAACGTGAATACAATAGGGCCAAGAGGAGTTTATGATGAAGCTAAAAGGTTTCAAGAATCCATTACTATGGCCTATCATAGATTTCATGGTCTTGAAACTAGAATAGTAAGGATATTTAATACTTACGGTCCAAGAATGCGCTTGAACGATGGAAGAGTTATTCCAGCATTCATGGGTCAAGCATTGAGAGGCGAGGATTTAACTGTTTTTGGTGATGGTTCTCAAACAAGATCTTTCTGTTATGTAGATGATCAAATCGAAGGGATTTATAGACTATTGATGAGTGATTACGAATTGCCAGTTAATATTGGTAATCCGAATGAAATTAGTATCAGAGATTTTGCTGAAGAAATTATTAAGCTTACCGGTACTGATCAAAAGGTAATTTATAAGGAGCTGCCAATAGATGATCCAATGCAAAGACAGCCAGATATTTCTTTAGCAAAGAAGATATTGGATTGGGAGCCCAAAATAGGCAGAGAAAAAGGAATGAAAGTTACATTTGATTACTTTAAGGCACTAAATAAAGAAGAGTTGCTCCGCAGTGAACATAAAGATTTTTCAGGTTACAACATGAAATAATCCTATTGGTATGTCGAAAAAGAATTCAAAGGTAGGCTATCTTCTTCTTATCTTCTTCGATATATTAGTTATAAACCTGCTTACTTTAGTAATACTTGATTTTGGGAATGAAAAGATTTTTTTCTTTCCCATTGAAATACTGAATAATAAATCCTTCTTATATTTTATTTATTCAACAATATCTTGGCTTTCTATTTCTTCCTTTTTAAATTATTACAAACCTAATAGGCTTGAATCAGCAGCATCCTTGATTGTCTTGCAGATGAAGCAGTTTTTCGCTTTTTCAATTTGTGTGTTTGGCTTTATAGGGCTTTTTAGAAGTATAGATGTCGAGGCTTTAATTACAATTAGATATTTAATTGTCATTTTTGCTGCTATTAGCCTTTTTAAGGTCTCTAGATTGTTAATCCTAAAGAGCTTTGGGCATTATGCCCAAAGCGGAATCAAGAAAATAATAATTGTTGGAGATAATCAAAGCTCTCGAGAACTTAAAGATATAGTTACAAAAAGAAAAGAACTCGGGTATGATTTAAAGGGAACCTATACCCGTCAAGGAAAGGGTTCTGGAACTATCGAAGATGCGATAGAACAAATCGCTTCGAATAGGAACCTTGATGAAATTTATTGCGCTATTGATAAATTGGATGAAGCTCAGGTTAACGAATTCATCAGGTTGTCTAGTCTATATGATATAGACCTTAAATTCATTACCCAAACAGATAATTATCGTGCCAAAAGATTGGAAACACAGTACTATGACTATTTACCTGTACTTTCTATCCAAAAGGCATCTTTAAATAAACCTGCTAATAAATTCATAAAAAGGATATTTGATATAGTATTTTCCTTATTGATTATTACACTGATTCTTTCTTGGCTTTTACCACTATTAGGAATATTAATAAAATTGGAGTCTAAAGGACCTATTTTTTTTAAGCATAAGAGAAATGGAATAGATTACAAAAAATTCACGTGCTATAAATTTCGATCATTAAGAGAGAGTCATTCTGAAGAAGTACAGCATGTGATGGAAGATGATAAAAGAGTTACTTCGATAGGTAGGTTTATTAGAAAGACAAGTATAGATGAGTTGCC